>CAZNYE010000269.1:0-13520 GCA_964577185.1 uncultured Pseudomonadales bacterium
CGCAACGGGTCAATTTGCCGCGATGTGGAAAACAGCGTTCGCGCGGGTCGAGCGCCACTGGTGCTGACCGAGCGGCGTGAACATCTCGACGTTCTTGCGAACCAGCTAACCGAGTCGGGGCTGGACATCGTTACCCTTCGTGGCGGAATGGGATCTCGAGCGTTGACCTCATCGCTTGCGCGCGTGGTGGAGGGCAGTCAGCTACAGGTGGTGTTGTCCACGGGCCGATTCATTGGCGAGGGCTTTGATCAAGCGCATCTCGACACGCTGTTCCTGACCATGCCGGTCTCCTGGCGAGGCACCATCGCCCAATACGTTGGACGCCTGCATCGCCTGCACGAGAACAAGCGCGAGGTGCAGGTGTACGATTACGCCGATTTGGACGAGCCGATGCTTGCCCGCATGTTCGAGAAGCGCCGTCGTGCTTACGAAGCCCAAGGCTACGCCGTCGAGCACCCCGCCAGTGCCCTGCCGGGCTGGCCCGCCTGCGTTGAGCTACCCGCACACGACGATTGGAAGCGGCGATTCCAGCCCGGCGTTGTGCAGCTTGCGCGGGATGGCGTTGATGCGCGGGCCGCCGGCCTGTTTCTAGAACTCGCCCAGGAATTGACCCGCGATGACTCGCATCCCCAGCGTGTACGCAGCGCCAGCGAGGCCTTTCTTTTCCGGCGCTTGCAGGACCGGCCAGATACCCGTGACCGATTCCGGCTCAACGCTCGACTACCGATCCCGTTTGGTGGCTTCGCCCACATGGAAGTGGACTTCCTTGAACCCGATGCCCGCCTCGTCATCGAATTGGATGGGCCGCAGCATCTGGCCGATGTCGATGCGTATCGCCGTGATCGCCGCAAAGATGCGTTGCTGCAGGAGAACGGCTATCTGGTGCTACGATTCCTAGCGGAGGACCTCGGCACCCGGTTGGACACAGTGTTCAACGACATTGAGCGAGCCATGGCTAAGAGGACCCGTCGCGTTTCGGAGTGACCGTCTTGGGTTCTCCCGTGTAGCCGGTCTGCCCAAATGGTACATCAGCCATGCCCGTGTTGGTGAGCAACAATCTGGGCGGACAGCAAACACAACAAATGACAGCCAAATTGACAAGGTTGTCAATGCCCCGCCCCTGAACCTATACTGACTCACCCCCGACTGGTGACAGCAGATGTCTGCACCTTCAGCGAAGTCGCTGCGCTTCTCAGAGAAACTCGGCTATGGGTTGGGCGATACGGCGTCCAACTTCTTTTTTCAAACCTTTGGTCTCTTCCTGCTCTACTACTACACGGATGTGGTTGGCATCAGTGCGGCGGCGGTCGGCACCTTGATGTTCGCGTCGCGCTTGTGGGATGCCGTCAACGACCCGGCGATGGGACTGATCGCGGACCGCTCGGAGTCCCGCTGGGGCAAGTATCGTCCCTTTCTCCTGTGGGTTGCGGTGCCCTACGGCGTGATGGGCTATCTGATGTTTCTCGGGCCAGATCTCGACGAGACCGGAAAACTCATCTACGCCTGTGCGACCTATACCTTGATGATGATGCTCTATACGGCGATCAACGTCCCCTACTCCGCGCTTATGGGGGTCATGACACCGAGTACGCAGGAACGAACGGTGCTGTCGAGTTTCCGCTTTGTGGGTGCTTTCGGGGGTGGACTGCTCGTTTCCATGGGTGTGCGTCCGCTCGTGAAGTACTTCGGAGGTGACGACGAGGCTTTCGGATTCCAAGCCACCATGGCGGTCTTCGCTGTCGTTTCCGTTCTCATGTTCTGGGGCACATTCGCACTTACCAAAGAGCGGGTAAAGCCTTCGCCGGACGAAAAGGTGAGTCTGCGAACTGATTTGCAGTTCCTAGTGCGGAACCGACCCTGGGTGGTGCTGTGCTTCGCCGCGATCTTCACGCTCGCCAGCATTGCGCTGCGAGGCGCCGTCACAGTCCACTATTTCAAGTACTACATGATGGACGGTGGGGAATCTGTGTTTTGGACTTTCGACCTCACGTCGCTGTTTCTAACCATTTCCATGCTGGCATTGATCGTCGGGGTCGCCTGCACCAGCCTGCTCACCAAGAGGTTCGAGAAGAAGCCTCTGTTGATCGCCCTGTCCCTCGGCAACGCACTGTGCGGCATCGCCCTGTTTTTTGTGCCAGCTGATCAATTTGCCACGCTTCTTGGCATTAATATCCTTGCTTCGCTGTTTGCCGGTCCCACCGCGCCGCTTGTCTGGGCCATGTACGCCGACGTGGCCGATTATGGCACGTGGAAATTCGGGCGCCGAACCACTGGATTGGTGTTTTCAGCTTCAATGTTCGCACAGAAGTTCGGATTGGCGATCGGTGCCGGACTTTCGGGCTGGCTGCTCACCTGGTTTGGCTATGAGCCCAACGTCGCGCAAACAGACACCTCGCTCATGGGCATCAGACTCTTGTTCACTCTGATTCCAGCGAGTGTCGCGATACTCAACGTCATCGTGTTGCTGTTCTATTCCTTGACCGATGTCAAGGTGCGGGAAATCGAGCAAGAACTTGCGGCTCGTCAAATATCAGGCTAATGCACTAAACGGGGCTATTCAATTGAGTAAGCCAAGCATGGCGCAAGAGAGGACTCGCCAAGCTGGCGTGAGGGCGACGATCGTCGACGTGGCGGACGAAGCCGGCGTCTCCATCAAGACGGTTTCGAGAGTCGTCAACGGTGAGCCCAACGTGCGGGATGCCACCCGCGCCAAGGTGCTTGCGGCCATTCAAGCACTCGAGTATCAGCCCAATGCCGCGGCGCGAGGCCTTTCAGGTCGGCGTTCCTACGTGATTGGGCTCATCTACGAGAACGCTGAAGAATTCAGCTACACCAAGGACGTATTGAGCGGTGCCCTCTCGGCTTGTGAGAAACAGGGGTATTCATTGCTACTTCGTCCCGTCACCCTACCGAGCAATCACGTGGGACGAGACATTGAGTCCTTTGTCCGGCTGACCAGTGCGGACGGCATGGTCTTGCCAGCACCGCTTGCGGACATAAGTGCGGTACGTGATCTCATCTCGCGCCTCGATATCCCCGTCGCCACCATCTCGCCAAAACATCCAATTGCCCAGGGTGTCAACATATTTTGTGATGATGCCCAAGCTGCCTACGCCCTTACCGAATACCTTATTGGGCAGCGACACAAGCGCATAGGGTTTATCAAAGGGCACCCGGACCACCATGCCAGATCGGAACGTCTGCGCGGATATAGGGACGCGCTCAATCAACACGCCATAAGTTACGAGCCAGGGCTCGTTCGGGATGGTCTTTTTACCTTTGAATCCGGCCGACAGGCGACTTTGAACCTGCTCGATGGCAAGCGCCCACCGACCGCCATCATCGCCAGCAATGACGAGATGGCCTGCGGAGTCATGCATGCGGCGGGCGAGCGCGGCTTGGAGATTCCTCGTAATCTGTCGATCGCCGGTTTCGACGACACAGCGGTGGCCTCTCGCCTCTGGCCGCCGCTGACCACAGTGCGCCAGCCTATTGTTGGCATGGCGCAGGCCGCGACCACCTCACTCATCCAAATACTACGCGACGAGGAGGTGGAAGCCGCGGAAGAACCCTTCCATTGCGAAGTCGTGATTCGCCGTTCAACGGATGTTTGCAGCGACGGTTGATAGGCCCAAGAAACCGTTGACAGCGTTGTCTTAGCTTCTCTTAATCCGTAGAATCCAATCTTTTCCAAGGAGAGGTGCTGGTGGCGCAGCCAGTTATCGCGGCAGTTGGTGCCCGATCAAAAGCGGAAAGCCTGCTTGAGCAACTCTCCGTCAGCGAAAAAATCGGGCAGTTGGTGCTCGTTGAGGCTACTGAGGGAGGGGTGTCCCGGTCGCTGCATCGCGCGGTCGCCGACGGCCACGTCGGGGCGGTCATCAACGGAGTGGATCCGCTTCAGGTCGTTGAACTTCAGCGCATCGCCCGTGAAGAAAGTCCGCACGGCATTCCCTTGCTCATAGGGCGAGACGTCATACATGGCTTCAAAACCATCTTTCCGATACCGCTCGGGCTGGCTGCCACCTGGAACGAGGAACTCGCCGAAGCTTGCGCGAGAGAATCGGCGAACGAAGCCGCGCAGCACGGAATCAACTGGACCTTCGCGCCCATGATCGACATCAGTCGCGATCCGCGCTGGGGGCGCATCGCAGAGTCTTTCGGCGAGGACCCCTATCTCACCGCGCGCATGGGCGTAGCCATGGTTCGCGGCTTTCAGAATGGGACAGAGAATCAATTGATCAGTTGCGTGAAGCACTTTGTCGGCTACGGCGCGAGCGAATCAGGAAAGGACTACAACACCACAAACATACCCGAAATCGAACTGCGCAATGTCTACCTACCGCCCTTCAAGGCCTGCTTGGATGCCGGTGCCATGACCATCATGCCCTCGTTTAGCGATCTGAATGGCACACCGGCAAGTGGGAATGCCTGGCTCATGCGGGAGGTGCTTCGCGGCGAGTGGTCTTTCTCTGGCTTTGTGGTCAGCGATTGGTGTTCTATTCCCCAGCTTGCCTTGCACGGGGTTGCGGAGAACGAACGGGATGCGGCCCTTCAGGCCGCCAGCGCAGGTATCAATATGGATATGGTGGGTGGCAGCTACGCGGCGCATCTCGAAGCGCTTGTCGATAATGGAATCCTAGACCTCGCCGTCATCAATGCGCTGGTGGGAGATGTCTTGACAGTGAAACTTGAGGCCGGGCTCTTTGATCGCACAGCCCGTCGACTTCTCTCCACACCGCCATCCGATCAGGCGACAAGTCTTGCCCTTCGGGCCGCCGAAGAGAGTCTTGTGCTGCTCAAGAATCACGACAACCTGCTGCCACTGTCAGCCGATTCAGGCACGGTGTGCTTATTGGGTCCGCTTGCCGATCAAGGTTACGAGCAGCTTGGTACCTGGGTGTTTGACGCCGATAGGTCGTGTAGTGTTTCCGTCAAGGATGCCTTCAAGCGACGCCTCGGCGACAAACTCAGTTTCGATAGCGTGTTGGAGACCAGCAGAGACAGGAACTTGACGAGAATTGACCACGCCAAGGAACTCGCACGGGATTGCGACCATGTAGTGGTAGTACTCGGCGAAGAATCCATCTTGTCCGGCGAAGCGCACTGTCTCGCCAATCCGGGCTTGCCGGGTGCGCAAGTATCGCTTGTAGCCGAATTGTCCCGCCTTGGAAAGCCTTTGGTTGTGGTGGTCATGGCTGGTCGACCATTGGTGATCCCCGAAATCGTGGAACAGGCGGATGCCCTGCTGTACGCGTGGCACCCAGGAACCATGGCGGGTCCCGCCATCGCCAATGTACTCTTCGGAGATGCGCATGTGAGTGGTCGCCTACCGGTGTCGCTGCCACGAAGCCTGGGGCAGATTCCGATCTACTACGCGCATGGACGCACTGGAAAGCCGGTCTCTGCTGACACACTGGTACATGTGGATGACATCGCCCAAGGGGCTCCACAAACCTCCATTGGCAACGCATCCTTCCATCTCGATGTGGATCCGAGCCCCCTCTTTCCGTTTGGGTTCGGGCTTTCCTATTCCCGATTCTCTTACGCTGACTTCCGTCTCATGAGGGTCGGACCCAAGAGTATCGAGGTTGCCGTCGATCTGCGCAATACAGGGAATCGCCCCGCCACAGAAACAGTGCAGCTTTATGTGCGCGATCTGGTTGCCAGTGTCACGCGGCCAGTACGTGAGCTGAAGGCGCACAAACGCATCACGCTTGAGCCAAGTGAAGAACAGGAAGTGCGCTTCGCGCTGACTCGCGACGACTTGAAGTTCTTCAACGGCTCGCGGTACCTATTCGAGCCGGGGCGCTTTCGCTTGTACGTGGGTGCAGATTCTACAGCCAGCCTGTCTCTCGATCTGGCGCTCGACCAGCAGTGATTCGCCTCCTAGCAATGCTATGCCTGATATGCGCCGCAAATGCGCACGCGCTTGACAGTCCATGGCAGCCGATTCAGGTCGAGATTCGCGGGGAGCCCGGGCACTATCAACTCTACCGGGACGGAAAGCCCTATGAGGTTCGCGGCGCGGGCGTTTCAGTGGTTGCTTCAGATGTTGGGCAACTGTTCCAGCGCCTCAAGGCGCATGGAGGGAATTCACTTCGAACGTGGAGTGTGGGTGATGGTCAAATCCTTGACCTCGCCCACGAACTGGAATTAAGCGTGGCATTGTGCCTTGACGTCAAGCGCGAAAGGCATGGTTTCGATTACAACGATGCAGTGGCCGTTCGTCAGCAATTCGAGCAGCTTGAGCAAAAGGTCAGGAAATTCCGAAACCATCCAGCGCTGCTCGCTTGGATCATCGGCAACGAACTGAATCACGATTTCAGCATTCCGCGTGTGTATGACGCGGTGAATGAGATTCCGAAGATGATTCACGCCCTATATCCAGCTCATCCCACCACCACGACAACTGCGGGTATCAATTCCGAACTGGCCAGCATCATCGCCGCGCGCGCTCCAGACCTCGACTTCCTCAGTGTGCAGGTGATGGAAGAGAGTCGAGCGACACAAACAGGGGGTGACCCTGAGGAGGTTCCGCCGGACCGCTCCGAGTATCTCAGCAAGCAAGACAGCGCTCGCGTAGAAGTCCGAGCGCCGCAGCAACCCGGACCCTATCGATTATTTGTTTACGTCCACGACGAGGCTGGTGCAGTGGCACATGGGAACATTCCATTTTTGGTGGAAGCCCCGGGTAGCTAGGTTTCGGGATTCATTCCGTAGAGTGGCGCGCCTCAAAGGCTTAATCGCACGCCTGCATCCAAGCAAGCTCTTCTGAGACGCTTGTCGAGCGTCGCAAGAGGCAACCCACGTCGGATTGCGAGCTCCAAATAAATGGCATCGTATACGCTGAGCGAATGCTGGTCCGCCAAGTCAAGACCTCGGCCCACCACGGCATCCATGTGAAGCCAATCAATCTCCAAGGGAATGTCACCCAATAGGCTTCTCAGGCCATTCAACTCACCGCTTTGAATGCGACCGCGCCGTTTGGCCACAAGCAAGGCATTTGCCACTTCCATCGGCCACAGAGTTGGGACCACCGCAAACTCATTTAGCAGCCGATCACGCAAGGCATCTGTCGCGGGACTGCCCTCATCTCGAAACATCCATGCCATGGTCACTGAACAGTCCAGAACGAACGCCATCAGTATCTGCGCCCTTCCTCAATCATGTCGCGCACGGACAATCCATTGAGACTGTGGCCTTCTTGAAATCGCTTTAGGCCTGCGATCACCTCGCGCACCCTATTGGGATCCGTTCGACGAACAGGAATCAGTTCGGCGACCGGATTGCCGTGCCGAGTGATAACGAACGAGGCCCCCCGACGAACCTCTTCCAAGAGTTTGGGCAAATGCGTCTTGGCTTCAAATGCTCCAATTTCGGTCATTTGGAAAATTTCCAACTAGTCTGTGTCTAGTCTGTGCCATTCCGGACCGGCTGTCAAACTCATGCGATTTATGCTGAAACGCAGGTAACTACTCGCCCCCCTCCCTTGACACTATAAGACACCGCCCGATTGTGGACACAGAGATTGGGTGTGCTGATCATCAGAGGTGACATTGCGACTAGTTCCTATAGTGTCAAGGGAGGGGGGCGAGTAGTTACAAACGCAGATGGAATTTGATCCCAAGAGTTTTCAGCAGATGGCCGGGCTCACCTGCTGCTACAACTCAACCAAATTTCATTACCTCTTCTTGAGCTTCGATGAATCCGAAAGACTCTCGCTCGGAATTATGAGCTGTGAAGCCAATAGCGATTTAGCGGTGACCTTTCCCATTTCCACGGCACCTCTATGGGTTCGTAAAGCGTCCCCATTGAGGTTGGGCGTGAAAGTCAGAAATGAGAGGTTACAATTCTGCTGGGCCTATGCGGGGGAGGCGCTTGAGGACATAGGACCGGCGCTCGATGCAAGCATCCATGGTGACGAGACTGGCATAGGGGAAGGCGCGCAGTTCACCGGCGCGTTTGTCGGCATGTGTGCGCAAGACTTTTCCGGCACTCGAAGACATGCCGATTTCTCTCACTTTCTCTATGAACCATCTGACTAGCGCCGGACCATCACCGCAAAACAATTCAAGGAGTACTCAATGACCACGCAAGTATTTGAGGGAGACAACGTCTATTTCCCATTCATCGACAAGGTGCAGTTCGACGGCCCGGAATCGGACAATCCGCTCGCGTTCAAGGTCTACGAAGCGACTCGCGAGGTTGCAGGTAAGAGCATGGCCGAGTGGTTTCGCTTCTCAACCTGCTATTGGCATACGTTCACCGCCGGTGGGCAAGATCCATTCGGCGTGGACACACGCGTGTTTCCTTGGGATGCCGCCGAGGATGCCATGACCCGCGCCTACGCGCGCCAAGACGCGGCCTTTGAATTCATCTCGAAGCTGGGAACCCCCTTCTACTGCTTCCATGACCGCGACGTGGCACCGGAAGGAGACAGCGTCGCGGCGTCAGAAGCAAATCTCGCCAAATTGATTGAGCGGGCCGGTGAATTGCAGCGAGAAACTGGAATCGGGCTCTTGTGGGGTACGGCAAATCTCTTCGGTCATCCGCGCTACATGAATGGTGCGGCCACCAATCCCGATTTTGCGGCGGTCGCCCATGCCGGGGCGCAAGTCAAAGCGGCGCTCGATGCGACAATTCAGCTGGGCGGCGCAAACTATGTCTTTTGGGGAGGTCGAGAAGGCTACGCATCCTTGCTCAACACCCAAACCGGGCGAGAGACCGAACACCTCGCACGCTTTCTGTCCATGGCCCGCGACTATGGTCGTGCGAACGGGTTCGAGGGCACCTTCCTGGTTGAGCCCAAACCCATGGAGCCCATGAAACATCAATACGATTTCGATGCGCAGACCGTGATTGGTTTCCTACGTCACTTCGGTCTTGATGGTGACTTCAAGGTGAATGTAGAGGCCAATCACGCCACCCTCGCTGGCCATGCGTTCGCCCACGAATTGCAGATGTGCGCCGATGCCAATTTGCTCGGCTCGATCGACGCCAACCGAGGGGACCCGCAAAACGGTTGGGATACGGATCAGTTTCCCATGGACGTCAATGACGCCGCCCAAGCCATGATGGTGGTCATACGCGCTGGTGGCCTCGGCAATGGCGGATTCAATTTCGATGCCAAGGTCAGGCGCGAATCAGTCGATCTTGAGGATCTCTTCCTCGGCCATGTGGGTGCCATGGATTCCTTCGCGCGCGGACTCCTCATCGCCGACCGGATCGAGCGAGATGGTCGCATTCCGGAGCGTTTAGAGGCGCGCTACGAGAGCTTTGATAGGGACATTGGCGCGAAGTTTGAGGCGGGTGAACTGAATCTTGAAGATCTGCGCGACCATGCAGCGGCCAATGGCGAAGTATCGATTTCAAGCGGCAAACAGGAGCTGCTCGAGAATATTCTTGCGGACCTGATGTTTGAAGCGGGTTGAGCGCACGCGGACACCAACACAAATGAGGATGCCGTTACATTGGCTTGATGGAAAGTCAACAATTGTCCTCGACCCTTTTCCGAGTTCTACAGGGTTCACATGTCGGTGATGGCTTTGTGGACCTTGTCTCGTACCCGCTCAATTCTGCTTTTCAGAGGAGGCTCCAGTAGCTCAGGGTCTACCTGCTCGGTGCGGTCGAACCGGTCCGGAGGTTGTGTCGAACGACTTTCTTGGTTTGCCGTGCGGTATGCCTGCAATAGATGATTGAGATCCGCCCTGTGCTACCACCGCAGCCACGCCCGAGTCATGCGACCCGCGATATCCGCCGCCTTCGACCCCTTAGCGCGCGCGAGTATTTCAAAGAAAAATTGACACTTCTGTCAAGTATGAGATGATGCTGGTTCAATCTAGCCGTGATGGAGGCCACCTCACTGATGCGAAAGATCGGAATGTTCCCTACCCTTGCAAGACCACGTCTTGACAATTCCGGGCCGGGTGATCAGTGTGAGCCGATGTCGCGGGAAAAGGGTGCGCGATGAAGCTCGCGGACTCGTCATTATTGCGCACCCAAGCCTACGTGAATGGCCAATGGATCGATGCGCGGGATGGCGCGAACCTGCCGGTCGTCAATCCGGCCACCCTTGAGACAGTCGCGGAGGTCGCCCAGTGCGGCGCGGCACAGACCCGAACGGCAATAGAAGCTGCCCATCTGGCACAGGCCGACTGGAGCCGGAGAAGCGCCGCGGAGCGCGCCGGCACGCTGAGGCGAATACATGATTTGATGATGGCGCACCAGGAGGACTTGGCGCGCATTATGACGGCGGAGCAGGGCAAGCCGCTCTCCGAAGCGCGTGTTGAGATTGCCTATGGCGCAAGCTACTTCGAGTGGTTTGCCGAAGAGGCGCGAAGGGCTTACGGCGACACTATTCCGGCCCCCGGTGCCGACAAGCGTGTTCTTAGCATCAAGCAGCCGGTCGGTGTGGTTGGCTGCATCACGCCCTGGAACTTCCCCAACGCCATGCTTGCCCGAAAGATAGCACCAGCCTTGGCCGTTGGATGTGCCGTGGTGTGCAAACCCGCTAGTTCAACACCGCTTTCTGCCTTGGCGATCGCCGAGCTCGGTGAAAGGGCGGGTGTTCCACCGGGCCTTGTCAATGTGTTGGCCGGGAGGACGCGGGAGATCGGTGCCGAGATCACTGGAAGTCCGCTGGTTCGCAAGTTGACCTTCACCGGCTCAACAGAAACCGGCAAACAGCTTGTGCGCGACTGCGCCGGCACCATGAAGCGCACCACCATGGAGCTTGGCGGAAACGCGCCCTTTATCGTGTTTGACGACGCCGACCTGGACGCGGCCGTGAAGGGGGCCGTGGCCTGCAAGTTTAGGAATGCGGGGCAGACCTGTGTGTGTGCCAACAGGATGCTGGTGCAGGACGGGGTGTTCGAGGAATTCGCGCATCGCCTCTGTGAAGCGGCGGCGGCACTCCAACTTGGAAACGGCTTCGAAGCTGGCGTCACCATGGGGCCGCTCATTGATGTGCCAGCCGCCGACAGTGTCATGGCACTGGTGGAGGATGCCGTCGAGCAGGGGGCGCGGGTGTTGCTCGGCGGTGGGCGCGGCGATCAGGGGGACACCTTTGTCCAGCCCACGTTGCTGGCGGATATCGCACCCCAGATGCGTGTGTGCCAAGAAGAGATATTCGGGCCAGTGGCGCCTCTCCTGCGTTTCAGCACCGAGGCAGAGGCAATTGCGCTCGCCAACGACACGCCGTTCGGATTGGCCGCCTATTTCTATTCGCGTGACATCGGGCGCGTGTGGCGAGTCGCGGAAGGCTTGGAGTACGGTATCGTGGGCATCAATGAAGGTGTGATTTCCAACGCGGCAGCACCGTTCGGTGGCGTTAAGGAATCGGGGAACGGTCGGGAAGGTTCCAAGTACGGCTTGGATGACTATCTGGAGATCAAGTACCTATGCATGGGAGGCATTGATCAGTGATACACAGTCCGAGCGTCGGTGCCCCGAAGTTGCACAGGGAGTTAGAGCGGATGTCTGGTCGATGAAGACTGGCATGGCGGGGAGGCGCTGAGCAGCATGAAACTTCCCGGATGTTTGGGCGACAGGCACGGGGAATTGTTTTGACATATTTGTTTGACAATAATGATTGACATTTATGTCAAATATGAGAACATGGCAGTTCCACGGGGGCAACGGAGGTCCACATGCGTTATCCACTCCCATCGGTGCCCCAGGGGGCGGCTTGGAAGCTCCTTGGGTTGGCGCTTGTCTGTCTAACCGCGCCCGCGGGCGCCCTGAGCGCAGAGGAGGGCGGTGGCCCCGCCGCCGACGCGCCGGTGATCGAGGAGATCATCGTGACCGCCCGGAAGCGCCAGGAGAACCTTCAGGAGGTTCCTATCTCCATCACCGCGTTCTCAGCGGTTGCCATGGAGGCTTCCAATATGATTGATCTGCGCGACATTGGAAAGTACACCCCGGGCATGTCCTTCACCTCCTATGGCATGGGCAGCTCCGAGGCGGGTGCCATCTTCCTTCGCGGTATCGGGCAATCGGACCACATGGTCACCACGGACCCAGGTGTCGGGCTTTACATCGACGGGGTGTACATCGGGCGCAACCAGGGCGCCGCCCTGGACCTTTTGGATCTTGAGCGGGTGGAGGTGCTGAGGGGTCCGCAGGGCACCTTGTTCGGGAAGAACACTATCGGCGGCGCGGTCAGCGTCGTGAGCCGAACGCCCAGCGGTGAGGGTGGCGGTCGGGCTGAGATCACCGTCGGTGAAGAGGGCCGGTTCAATGTCGCGGTGTCCGGAGAGTTTGCGCTGACGGAGCGCCTCGCCGCCCGGGCCAGCCTGCTGACGAAGAAGCGCGATGGCGTTGGCAGTCAGATCTTCACAGGGGATGAAAGCGGCGACGAGGACAGTGTCAGCGGACGCGCGCGGCTCCACTGGGACGGGGGAGCTTCCTCGTTCTCGCTGGCGGCGGACTTCACGCGGGCTCGGCAGGCGGCCATGCCGCACAGCTTTTACGCGCACGCGCCTTGGCTCGGCATCTCGACCTGCTACCAGCCCGGGTCTTTGCCGAACACCTACGTCCTCTGCCCGGCGGGTGTCGAGGGCGACCCCTTCGACAGCTACTCTCTGGACGATCTGGATACCGAACAGGACCTGTTCGGCCTGTCCGCAACTTGGGAGCGGTCGCTGAGAGGCGGGCTGGATTTCAAATCGATCACCGCGTACCGGGACATGGAGTATGTGGGCAACTTGGAATTCGACGGCGCCCCACAGGTGGTGATCCACTATCTTGAGAACGGCCAGTCGGACCAGTTCTCGCAGGAGTTCCAGTTATCGGGCAGCGGCAACAACACGATGGACTGGATCCTGGGTGCCTACTACTTCACCGAAAGCGGACACAACCTGCAGGACGACGATCAGTTCGGCAACCTCGACCAGCGCCGCTCCGAGGTGGACACGACGAGTTTCGCCCTGTTCGGGCAGGGGAGCCTGGAACTGTCACCGCGCCTAGATGTCACTGCGGGGCTTCGTTACACGGACGAGGAGAAGGAATACAACGTCGTCTACCGGAGGCTCGACCGGGCGACGGGCGGGCAGGCGATTGACGCCCAAGGTTCGCCGGTCTACCTGGTGGCACCGACGGATCTCGCGGACGACTGGAACGCCGTTTCCGGCACCGCCAGCCTGCGCTATCGCGCCAGCGAGGACACGATGCTCTACCTCACCTATTCGCGCGGATTCCGTAGCGGTGGATTCGCCGCAAGACCCTCAATGCAGTCGAGCGTCGGTGTATACGACCCGGAGTACGTGGACATGGTCGAGGCCGGGGTCAAGTCCGAAGCCATGGACGGACGGCTGCGGGTGAACGCCTCTGTGTACACCAGCGGATACGATGACTACCAGGCGCAGGTCAACCATATCGACAATGCGTTCGACACACGCACCTTGAACGCGGCCGAGGCGGAGATCAAGGGTGTGGAACTGGAGTTGACTCTTCAGCCGTCCGCGTACTTTCAGGTCGTGGCCAATTTCGGCTACACGGACGCTGAGATCACGGAGGTGGAC
>CAZNYE010000270.1:0-7928 GCA_964577185.1 uncultured Pseudomonadales bacterium
GTCCTATGCAGGAGAGATGCGGGCCACAATCGATTCCGTGTTCGATGGATAAGCGGCGAACGAGATCATAGGTGCCGTCTTGGGTGGACCCGCCGGCACCATAGGAAACCGTCGCAAAGCGCGGCTGTAAGGCGAGCAGGGGATTGAGACTCCCTGCAAGGAGTTGCTCAGCAGCGGGCGTGCGTGGCGGAAAGAACTCGAATGAAAAACTTGGCATCTAGATTTCTCCATCCCTCTCACGGGATACTGATCCGCCGAGCGGACTCAAGCGCGGGAAGAGGGTGGCATCATACGCTTGTGATGGTTTGTTTTTGCGAGTACTAACGTATCATTTTGCATGGGGGAACGCCGGTATTCATTGATGGACACACGAGCGCTAAATGAACTACTATGCGAGATACTCTAAACTTAAGTGAATACGAGTGATTATTGAAGGTCGAAATCGTGCCCTAGCCTGGCGGCTATGTCTGGTGGCTCTGATTGTCAGCGGTTGCGCGGCGAGCGAGATTTCCGAGCGAGCACATGCTCCGGATGTCCCTTCTGCCTGGCCGTTGGAGGCCGACACGGCGAGCGTTCGCAGCGATTGGGTGAGCGGTTTGCAGGATGAGGCGCTCGCAGGGTTGATCGATGAAGCCATCGCTGGCAATTATGAATTGGCAAGGATGGCGGAAGGTGTCGCACAGGCGCGGGCATCCCTGCAAATGGTGACGGCGACCAGATGGCCGAGCCTCTCAGCGGGACTTGACGGGTCAAGACGTTATCAGGGCTCGGGCAGCCTTACCAGAGTCGGTCAAGTGCCGCTCCCTACCCAATCAAGCGGCAGTGGGAATAGTTTTGGCGCCTCCCTTGCGCTCAATTGGGAAGTCGATTTCTTGTTGCGATTGGGCAATGACCAGCGTCGCGCCGGACTCGAATTCCTGGCGCGCGAATCTGGATATGAATGGGCAAGACTGGGGCTCGTTGCGGATGTCGCGGGTGCCTACTATGCCTATCGGGAGGCCTCGCAGCTCTTGCGCCTGTTTGAGCGTCGGCTGATGAATTTGGCAACCAATCTAGACATAGTAGAGAGTGGCTATCGCCAGGGCATCAATGAAGCGCTCGATGTGTATCTTGCGCGCAGTGTCTTGGAACAGCAGCGCGCGCAAGTGGCCTCTCAGGAAGCTCTGGTGACGCAGAGCATCATCAGGCTTGAGCGACTTCTGGGCAGGGTTCCGGGCGCAGACATGCCATCAGGCCAGGACCTGGAAGTTGTCGAAGACAGGATTCCGGTCGGTTTGCCGTCCGAGCTCTTGGCGCGTCGACAAGATTTGAGTGAGGCTTGGTTCGGACTGCTTGCGGCGGACGCTGGCGTGGCGGTGGCGCACAAGAATCGATTTCCGCGCATCTCACTCGTTGCGAACACGAGCGACACCACCCGTGATTTTGACGAACTCTTGACGAGTGGCGACTTGGCGTGGTCGCTGGCCACAAGTCTGACCGCACCCCTCTTCGATGCCGGGCGTCTGAAGGCCGCCGAGCAGACGGCGCGTTCGCGGGCGCGGCAGGCTGAACACGTGTACATGGACAGGGTCGCCGCGGCCTTTTCCGAGGTGCATCAGACGATTGACCAGCGCGCCTCCCTACGCAGCCGATATGTAGCCTTTGCCGCTTCTTCCAAGAGCGCAAGCGCCGCGGCGGATCTTTCCTTTGAACAATATCAGCGTGGACTCACTCCTTACGTTACAGTGCTTGAGTCCGAACGGCGCGCATTCGATGCTGAGGCCACGCTCGTTCGATTGGAAGCCGAACTACTGCGAAATCGCGTGGCCCTGCACCGTGCCCTGGGCGGTGATTGGCGAGCGGACTTGTAGCTCGAATTCGGAATCGAGGCACTAGAACTCAATGAGCGACGATTTTCACATCACTCGAAGGGAAGCAGTTCTCAAGGCCTTGCTGCCCGTTGTGATACTGGCAGTAGTGAGTGCTGGTGCTGCCTTATTGCTTTTGAATCCACCCGAAGCCGACCGGATGCCGCCCACGGATACACGCTTGATGGTCGAAGTATTTCCACTTCAGGGCCGCGACTTTGACATCATGCTTGAGAGCTACGGTACGGTCGCGCCTCGAACACGCTCGTTCCTGACCTCCGAGGTGTCGGGACAAGTCCAGTGGATTGCGGCGGAGTTTCGAGATGGCGGCGCATTCTCGAAGGGCGATGCGCTTGCGCGCATAGACGCGAGAGTCTATGAAGCCAATGTGCGTATCGCCGAGGCGACGCTCATGGAGGCAAATCAAAGGCTGGCCGAAGAACGCGCTCGCGCGCTGCAAGCCGAGCTTGATTGGGCGAAGCTCGGAGAAGTCGGAGAAGCACCCGATCTCGTGCTACGCAGACCACAGCTGCTCGCTGCCGAGGCGCGGCTCGGATCGGCGGAGGCTTCACGGGCTAAAGCCCTGCTTGATTTGGAACGCACTGAAATCAAGGCGCCTTTTGATGGGCGGGTACTGGCCAAGCGCGTTGATGTGGGGCAGGTGGTGGCACCAAACCAGCAACTCGCCGAGGTGTACGCAACGGACTATGTTGAGATTCGATTGCCGCTCAAGAATCGTGACCTTGAGTATATTGATTTGCCGAGGGTCACGGGTAGTGATAATGCACTTCAGCACCAACTCAGGGCGGTGATTTCGTCTGAACTTGGCGGAGACTTCAGCTGGGAGGGCCGAATTGTTCGCACAGAGGCGGCGATCGACGAGGCCGCACGCCAGTTGCATGTGATCGCGCAAATAGATGCGCCCTTCACCCAGCAGGGGGATCGTCCTCCGCTGCGTATAGGTCAATACGTGACGGTGCGGATTCAGGGACGAAAGCTTGAAGGGGAACTCATAGTGCCGACTGCGGCGATTTACCAGCAATCCTACGCTTATGTGGTGGAAGGAGATGTGCTCCAACGCAAGCAGGTGTCCATCGGCTGGCAGGACGATTCGCAAGCATTCATTGAGGAAGGTCTTGAAGAGGGGGAATTGCTGGTCACGACACCTTTGGGACAAATCGCATCTGGCACGCCGGTACGCATTGTCGACGAGGCGCCGAGGTCGCGGCGAAGCCTCGCTGGACCGGTGTCCGGCAGCCAATAGCCTGCCAGAAAGAGCGCTTCAAGCACTTGGATCAAGCGCTCCCGTTTCTTCGAGGTTGGTTCTCAGACAACGCGAGGCGCACGGCGGGGTGGACGATTTCTCCGTGCATCACATTCAGGCCGTGAATGAGCAGGGAGTCACTCCTAGAGAGGCCCTCTGCGCCGAGACTCGCGAGTTCCCGCGCGTAGGGCAGGGTGGAGCTGACCAGTGCAAGCGTGGAGGTGCGCGATACGGCCGCCGGCATGTTGGTGACACAGTAATGAACCACATCGTCCCGCATATAGATGGGCGCGTCGTGCGTCGTGCCTCGCGAAGTTTCAAAGCACCCTCCCTGGTCAATTGAAATGTCAACCACCACCGATCCTGGCGACATGTCACTGACCATCTGGCGAGTCACCAGCTTCGGGGCCGCCGCACCCGGCAATAGCACCGCGCCTACGACGAGGTCGGATTCAACCACTAGTTCATGCACCCGTTCGGGCAAAGCTGTTTCAAGTCGTGCGCCATATGTTTCCCGGAGCTCGGCCAATCGCCGCTCATTGAGATCGACGATGCACACATTGGCCGAAAGGCCAAGGGCTGATTGCATTGCCTGTTGACCGGCATTTCCCGCCCCTAGAATGGTGACTTTTGCCGCCGGCGCACCCGGCACGGGCGACAGCAGCTGGCCCTTCCCCCCATTGGTGGATTGCAGTGCCCAAGATCCCATTTGAACGGAAAGTCTACCGGCGATGGCGCTCATTGGCGCTAGGAGCGGTAGGCGGCCTTGTGCATCAATCACGGTTTCATACGCCACAGCCGTGCAGCCGCTGGCGACCAGGGCCGAAGCTAGGTCGCGCTCGGCAGCAAGGTGCAGGTAGCCGAACAAGGTCAGACCGGGACGCAGAAAGGCGTATTCGCTCGGCTGTGGCTCTTTGACTTTGACGAGCAGATTCGCGCGCTCATAGATTTCCGCCGCGCTGGACAAGATGCTGGCGCCCGCCTGTTCGAAGGCGGAGTCGGGAAAGCCTATGCCGACGCCCGCCCCTCTTTCAACGAAGACTTCATGACCCTCACCGGTAAGTGAGCTGATCGCCCTGGGTGTCAGCCCAACTCGGTACTCGTGGTTCTTGATCTCTTTCGGAACGCAGATGCGCACCTTCTCACCCATTGACAAGAAAATCGGGCACATATAGTAGGTCTAGCGACGTGATGAACGATTGCAAAATCATGCACGAAAACGAATAATAAGTAGTAAATCATGCAAATATGGTGGATAAATTGAAAGAATCATTCGATTTCTCGAAGTTCGACAAAGCAATTCTTCATGCGCTGCAGATCAATGGGAAACTCAGCATGAGTGAGCTTGCCACGCAAGTGCATCTCACGGACTCGACCTGCTACCGCAGGGTGAAGCGAATGGAGGAGGCTGGCGTGATACGCGGCTATGTGGCGCTCGTGGATCAGGAACTTGTGGGCTATCCAGACGATGTGTTTGTGCAGATCACACTTGAGAGCCAACAGCGCGATAGGCTGCAGGAATTCGAAAAGGAGGTCGCAAGTATTCCCGAGGTGATGGAGTGCTATCTCATGTCAGGCGATTCCGACTATTTGCTTAGAGTCATTGTCTCGGATGCGCGAGATTACGAGCATCTTCATAGCCGAATGCTAACGACCCTGCCTGGCGTAGCTCGCGTGCATTCCGCATTCGCTCTGAGAACCGTGGTGCGCAGAACGGAAATACAGGCCCGAGATTCTTGAGGGCTCAGCGAGACAATCGCCCTTTCTCGCTTCATAATGCCAGCATTCGACTCGAGCGGTATGGAGCTATGGCAATTTCGAGAAATATGTTAACCACGACGCCCGACTTTCCCGGTCGTGAAGTGCGGGAAGTCTTGGGCGTGGTTGGAAGTGAATGCGTCATGGCGATCAATATATTTCGCGACATCATGGGGAGCATACGCGACATCATGGGTGGGCGCAGTGGCACACATCAAGAAGCGCTTGCGGATGCAAGGGAGACCTGTCTCAGTGAATTGGCGGAGGCGGCCGCGGATCTTGGTGCCAACGCCGTCGTCGGCATAGACCTCGATATCAACGAGATAAGTGGCGGTGGCAAGGGAATGGTGCTTTTGGTCGCGAGTGGAACCGCGGTCCGCGTTCGATAGCGGTATGAGTTGCAGGCAAACTCCGTCGGCAATCTGACTTCAAGCGTAACTACTCGCCCCTCGTGACGCTATAGGACAACGCTCGCGTTGTGGGCGCACGGAATGGGTGAGCACACCATCGGGAGCGACGCGGCGGGTTCCTAAAGTGTCAAGGGGGGGCGAGTAGTTGCCTTCTATGCGTACACCCTCGGTGCCTTGAGGCGCGTGAGAATTTCGTATGAGATGGTATCGGTCAGGCGGGCTACCTCGTCTATGTGGATGACATCGCCGAGCAGTTGTATCCAGTCACCAATTTCAAGTTGCGATTGGTAGTTCACGGCAATGGTGGTCAAGTTCATCGACACGCGACCCACGATCGGAAAGGTCTCCGCGCCTCTCGCAGCTTCACCAAGGTTTGAGAGCGCTCGTGGAAGCCCATTGGCGTAGCCGATGCCGAGCGTGGCCACTCTCAAATTTCGCGAGGCGCGGAAGCTCGCACCGTACCCTATGCTCTCATCTCTGGAAAGCGTTGTTATTTGCAGCACCTTTCCTTCCAAGTAGGCGACCGGACTGAATGGATTCTCACCAGCCGTGAGCGGATTGCCTCCATAGATGCCTATGCCGCAGCGACACAGGTCTCCTCGGGTTGCTTCGCCATTCAGAGTGCCGGCCGAATTGCCGATACTGGTTCGAACGCCGGGAAAGGCTTCGGCGACTTGGTCGAAACGCTCCACCTGCTGTTCGTTCAGCGGGTGAGCAGGTGTATCCGCGCAGGCGAGGTGGGTCATGACGAGACCGATTTCAAGGCCTGAAAACTCTCTTGGTCGCACTTCGTCCCAGCGAAATCCCAGGCGCGTCATGCCGGTATCAACCTTGATAGCGACCGGATGCCGAGCACCGGCGAGATTCCGCCAAATCTCGGTCTGTTGCGGGTTTCCGAGCACAGGGGTCAGGGTCGCTTCAAGGCAACTCGCTGCGGTCGAATGCGTGATTCCGCTCAGAATGAATATCTCGGCCTGAGGCAGGAGCTCGCGCAACAAGAGACCTTCGTAGACTTCGCTGACGAAGAAACGCTGGCAGCCCGCGGCCGCGAGTGCTAGCGATACTTCATCGAGACCGAGTCCGTAGGCATCGGCTTTGACGACCGCGGCGCACTGTGAGGGCGCTGCGGTGTCGCACAGGGATCGGTAATTGGCAACCAGCGCGGTCAAGTCCACTCTCAGGCGCGCGTAGCTGTGTGCTGCTGCCAATTCTGACCTGTGGGGCATGGGAATGAGCTTGAAGGGGATACGCAGGAATCAATGTGCATTATGCGGCTTGGCGATGATGTATTGCCTTTGGCGCATGGCGTTATCGATTGATGGCGATGCCGGTAACTCGCAGTGCCGTGTACCATGTGCACATCTCTCTGATGCATTGCGCCCGTAGCTCAGGTGGATAGAGCGTTGGCCTCCGAAGCCAAAGGCCGCAGGTTCAAGTCCTGCCGGGCGCGCCAATCCGCGTTTCGGAAGGGCGCGGGTGCGCAAGGAGAACGCCCGTTCAGACACAAAGCACTAAGAACGGTAGAAGTCTCTTGAGGCCCGCGGGCCGCCGATACAATAGCCCGCTGCCATGTCCGACCTTGATTGTTCGCGTTTTGACCATAGATACGGGGTAGGTCGTGGAGCGCTTCAGTACAATGCCCCATCAATTTGAAGATTCAGGCGAATGACTCCATGAGCCGTCTTTCTTGTCTCACATTGTTTCTTTCTCTGTCGCTCTCTGGCCTGTGTGCGCCCGGCAATAGCGCGGCTGAAGGCGAATCCCTGCACCTGCTTTCCGTGCTTGAGACGGCCCTCAAGCGCAATCCGCTGGTGGGTTCCGAGACCGCTCAATTGAGGTCGCTGGAAGCGGGGATTTCGGAAGCAAAATCCGGATGGTTGCCTTCGGTCACGGCCAACTACGATCATAACGAGGGGAATGCAACCTACGAGTATCAAACCGGTATCTCGCGTAGCGACGATGACCCTTCGTTCACCGGATCTGTGATTGTCAGCCAACCCATTTGGGATTGGGGCAAGACCAAGGCGGATGTTGATTCTGCCCGAGCGAGATATCTGGCAGGTGAATCGAACCTGTCCCTCGTCGAGGGACAGGTGCTTATGGAAGCACTTGATGCCTTTTTTGACTTGGAACGTGATCGACAGGTGCTTTCGGCGGCTTTCGAGAGCGCGGAAGTGATGCAGCAGCAGGTGGAGGCTACCGAGCGGCGACTCGCGGCTGGAGCCTCCATTCTCACCGATGAGGCGCGTGTACGCGCTCGACTCTATTCCGCCGAGGGAACGCACGCCCAGGCGCAAGCCGCGCTCGCACAGAGCCTCGCCGCGTTTGAGCGCGCCACCTCCATTGTCGATCCGGGGGATTTGATTGGATTCGTGCCCGAAAGTACTCAGGAACTTGCCGCCATCGCTGAAGAGGAATGGGTGGAGCACCCGTCGGTCATCGCCGCGAAGCAATCAGAGCGAAGTGCTGAACGGGCATTCAAATCGGCGCAACGCGAGATTTGGCCCGACATTAGCCTGACCGGGCAGGTACGCCAACTGGAAAACACGGGATCCTCTTATGTCAGTGAACTCGAGGAGTCCACTTTTGGCTTCAAGTTCAACGCCCCGCTGTATCAGGGTGGAGCGCAAATCGCGCGTACCCGTAGAG
>CAZNYE010000271.1:0-6016 GCA_964577185.1 uncultured Pseudomonadales bacterium
GGTCCCAGTGACGACCCCAGATCACCTTGATGACGTTCCATCCGGCACCGCGGAAGTAGCCTTCAAGTTCCTGGATGATTTTGCCGTTGCCGCGCACCGGCCCATCGAGTCTCTGCAGGTTGCAATTGACCACAAAAATAAGATTGTCAAGCGATTCCCGGCCAGCAAGTGAAAGGCAACCAAGCACCTCGGGTTCGTCACATTCGCCATCACCAAGAAACGCCCAGACCTTTCGGTCGCTGAAGGGCACCAGCCCACGGTTGCCGAGGTACTTCATCAGATATGCCTGGTAGACGGCCATCATTGGCCCCAATCCCATGGACACCGTAGGGAACTGCCAATAGTCCGGCATCAGGTAGGGGTGCGGGTAGGAGGACAGCCCCTGGCCATCGACATCACGACGAAAGTTATCGAGCTGTTCCTCGGTCACGCGGCCTTCAAGGAAGGATCTGGCATAAATGCCGGGTGAACTGTGACCCTGGTAGTAAATGAGATCTCCGGGCGAATCGTCTTGCGGACCACGGAAAAAGTAATTAAAGCCGACATCATAGAGCGTCGCGGAGGAGGCGAAGGAAGAAATGTGACCACCGAGACTGTCGTCCCTTCTGTTGGCGCGCACCACCATAGCGAGGGCGTTCCAACGAATTAGCGAGCGAATCCGACGGTCCATGAAGAGGTCGCCCGGCATGGGAGCCTCGCGATGCGCGGGAATGGTGTTGCGATAGGGCGTGGTAATTGCGTAGGGAAGTTGGGCACCCGTTTTGGTCAGTCGCGCTGACAGGCGCTGCAATATGAAGTTCGCGCGTTCGGTGCCTTCGCGCTCAAGCACATCATTGAGCGCCGCCAGCCAGTCTTCAGTTTCAAAAGGATCTATGTCTTCGGCATCGCCGACGCTCATGCTTAGTGTCCTGTGGTTTGCAGGTCGCGCGAAACGCGCGTCCAATCGAATTGGCGGCCAGGGTCAGTCTTACGCCCAGGCGCGATATGGCAGTGGCCGACCACGGACTGAAGGCCAAGGCGCGGATAGTGGGCGACCAGCGTCCTTAGAATCTTGCCAAGCGTCACGTATTGAGCTTCCTCAAAGGCATCTTCGTCGGTTCCCTGCAACTCTATTCCGATAGAAAACTGGTTGCAGTTCTTTCTGCCACGCCAAGTTGAATCGCCAGCGTGCCAAGCCATCTTATCAAAGGGGACGTATTGATAGGTCGCGCCGCTATGATCGATCATCAGGTGTGCGGAGACCCGCACTCCTTCAAGATCTGAGTAGGTCTCATGGGCGGCTGTGTCCAGATTGCCAAGAAAGAGGGCATGAATGGCATCTACATCTCTACTGCCTTTCGGAAGGCTGATGCAGTGAATGACAATCAGCTCGACTTCGCCATCCGCAGGCCTTTCTGAGAAATGGGGCGAACCCACGCGCTTGGCTTCGCGAATCCAGACGGCGTCTTCGAGCGTGCAGAGCGACATGGGACAGGGGTGTTCTAGATGCAATTGAGTAGCGCATTTTATCGGAGGGGCGCTTCGGAAGCTCTCATTGACGAATTGTGGGGAGTGTGCGCTTCGATGATACAGTCACATTCAACCATGGTGGACGCATCTATCAAAGAAGACATTCGAGAGGCCGCCGAACGCGATGCCAAGCGTGCGCTTGCTGAAGACTTGGGCTTCGATGTCGAGGACTGGCCGGAGGATCTATTGCAATTGGATCTCAGCGGGTCGCTGCTCAAGGGTAATGACAGTGTGATTGCGAACGTTGTTACTCGCGAATCAGGTGTTTTCTGCGGAAGCGAATGGGCGCTCGCCATCTGTCGCCTAGTGAGCGAGCGCATTGAGTGCAGGTTTCCGTACAGGGATGGCGATGAAGTCCGTGCGGGAGATGTGATTGCCGAACTGAGTGGCCGAGCGGCGGAGCTCGTCGCCGTTGAACGGAACTTGCTGAATTTCTTGCAGCTATTGTCGGGAGTAGCCACGAAGGCGCGCGCATACGCTGATGCCGTCAAGCATACGGGGGCGTGTGTGATCGACACACGAAAGACCATCCCGGGGCTGCGAGTCGCACAAAAGTATGCCGTGGCCTGTGGCGGCTGCGGCAACCACCGAATGGGACTCTATGACGCCTTTCTCCTGAAGGAGAATCACTTGATTGCACTGGGGAATGTTGAGAACGCCTTGAGGGATCTGGCCGAACGATCTCCCGCCGAGGCGGTGCAGGTGGAAGTCGAGTCCTTGCAGGAGCTTGACACCGCGCTCGGGGCCGGGGCCAAGCTGATCATGCTCGATAACTTTTCTTTGCACGACACGCGCGAGGCGGTGAGGCGTGCGGCTGGCCAAGCCGAACTTGAGTCTTCAGGAGATGTGACGCTTGAGAACATTGCCGAGCTGGCGGAGACAGGAGTGCATCGGATCTCAGTGGGCGATTTGACCAAGCGTGTGGAGCCGCTGGATCTTTCGATGCGGTTTGTGGGGTAGAGCTTAGTCGACCCGGCGAACGACTCATCATCGCCACGGCGCGACATCGGGATGCCCAGTTGCTGACCGGTGACTCCGTCATCCTGAGTTACGGCAATAAAGGGAGTGACCGGGCAATCGATGCGCGGAAGTGAGCGTTATCGAATACCTACAAAGCTATAATCCCTTGACGGAGAGGTGCCGGAGCTGGCCGAACGGGCTTGACTCGAAATCAAGTGATCCCGCGAGGGATCCGTGGGTTCGAATCCCACCCTCTCCGCCAATACGCACTCCGTGTCAAGGAGACAACGAGACGTATGCGTTTTGGCATGGGGGCGATTTCGGGGCTGCGGCACCCGGCCCGAAGGAGGCGTGGCGACCGGAGGGCCGGGCGGTGCAGCCTCGAAATGCTGTCTGCGAAAGCGGACGGTTTAAGTGTTCTATACGCAGCGTCAAAAGTGATGCCGCATAATCACTTCAAAACCGCAGCCTCCTCAACAAGCGCAACCCGATTATGCGGCATCACTTTTGACGCTGTGTATAGAATTGGGCACTTCTGTTTGTTGCCCAGAGACCCAAGCCCAGAGACCCAAGTCCGAGCCAAGCTCAACGTCCGGATGGGTCTGTTCAAAGGTCTTGAGGCCTGCCGCCTGAGGCCGATGGAGACGTCAGTCCGTTCTTCGAGGTTTCTTGGGTCGAGCCAGCAGCCAACATCCCTTCAGGGCCAGGAAGAGCAGCCGTAGGACAAGTATGTTGAAGAACTCCCAAAGCAGCTTGGCCAAACCCACATAGGCGCCAAGGATGGATGTCTCCTGCTTCCAGAATGGAATCTCGGATTCAGGCTCGGTGTTGTTTTGTGGAAGTGACTCGTTCATGGTGAAGCTGGCGCTCGCGATCTGGGTGAGTGGTGGATTCTGCCGGGAATGCATCTGTCGGCATAGCGGAAATCGACCAGATTTGTTGTGCGATTAGGCTGATTTTGTTGTAAGCCAGAAGCCCGGACTCTGGTAAGACATTCTCCCGACTTGTATATTTCGTTCTAACAATCAATAACCTGCATTCATCGGAATGCGGAGGTTTTCAAGTTGGCGAAGGCCTCAAGCTGCTTTGAGGTAGCCTTTTTCTCACCCCTCTCCCAATCCATCAGCCCCGGAGAACGAACCCCGAGGTCACTCATCTCACAGTCAGGGCGCTCACACGCCCATTGAAGCATCTCCGAACCCCCGAACGCCTACGACCGACCCTTCACCCGATCACTCGAATCCCCAAAGCCCATCCAAACACTCTCTGATAGGATAGGCGCGAGCCGATGAGACGAATTGATCAATGCCATCCCATACTCGGATTCCAGGATTCGATCCCGTCAAGAAAGAGTACTTGCCCCTAAATAAAAGCGCTTGGCTGAAGGCAAACGAAATAGAGAGAAAAGGCCGTCAGCAAGGAAACATCAACCGGCCTACCACCGAGAGCACAGAACTCGACAGCTTTGAGAGCGACATAGTGGCGTGGATCGGTGAGCGCGCGAGGACATGCAGAGAAGACGTTACCAATTGCCTACTCGACCTCAAGCGCAGCCTGACTGAAACGGAAGATGAGCACGACTTGCAGGCGCTCGAACAGCGCGTTGAAGAGATAAGGCGTGACGCGGAAAGTCGACTCACTCAAGAAATAGAACGTCGCCGCAATGCCATGTCATTGCGCGAAGCGAGTGTCAAGGATGAACGAATTGCGCTCGACGAGTTCAAGAGAGCGGCACACCTCCGGCGTCCAGCCGACTATTCGCACCGGAAAACCGCGTGGATATGGCTTGTTAGCTTCGCAGTATTTGAAATTATCCTCAATGCCACATTGCTCATGGACGTGAATGCATTTGGACTATTGGGCTCGATCTCGCAAATGGCCTTTATCAGCGGCCTCAATGTAGGCGCCTTCGGCCTGCTTGTCGGTGTCCTCATACGCTGGAAGAACCATGTCTCTCGGTTCGTCAGGATGATGAGTTGGTTTGGCGTGGCCGTGTCCATCTTGTTTGTGCTGGTGTTCAACCTTCTGGTGGGGCACTTTCGTGACAGCATGCAGGCGGTTGTGAGCAACTACGATGTGGACATTGCCACACTCGGTGCAGACACCATAGATAGACTTATCGCCGGGCCAATGGACTTGGGATCCTTTCAATCCCTGTTACTTGTGCTGGTCGGATGCGTGTGTTTCGCGATATCGGCTTGGAAGTGGTGGCAGAGAGATGATCCCTATCCAAGGTACGGTCACAGGGCCCGTCAGGTAGCCCGAGCGGAACAGGACTTCATCAAAGCGTTTGAAGAGACACAAGAGACCCTTGAGCGCGCGCTCAAAGATAGCCTCTCGTCACTCAAAGACATTCGCCACAAATTGGAGATAGCGCGAGGTCACTGGAAGGAGGTGTGTGAAGTCGGCAATCATCTTGTCAAGGAATATCCTCACCGCCTCAGGCAATATCAGTTTGATCTCAATCATCTATTGCAGGCATACCGCACGGCAAACCAAGAAAGTCGTTCGACTGAGCCTCCGGCCCGCTTCGATAGCACCGAGCCGGTAGACCCCGAGCTATTAGAGCCTCCAACTTTCGACCCTCCTCCGGAAAGCAGAATTGAGAGGGTAAGAGACAAGGTCCACAATGCCATCACCGAATTGCAGGATCGCCTTCGTGATGCCCTTGCCGGCTTCCGAGGTCTGAGCGCGCTTGGAGGCCAAGACAGCCAGGAAGCAACAGCAGACGCCTAGGGTGAGCAAGGTGACCGGTTTGCCAAGATTGGCGTCATTCCTAGGGCTTGCCACTCTGCTCGGCCTCGCGATGGCCGGATGCACGAATCGCCTTGACGAGAACCTCTGCCCGGTCGGTGAGCCCATAGCCCGAAATACCATCCTCTTGCTCGACACTTCCGATCCACTTTCGCCCAAGCACGCAGAGGAACTCCGCCGGCTTGTCAGCGAATTTCAAGAGCCGGGCCTATCGGATGACTTCTACATAGCACCCGGAGATGCGCTCATAGTCTATGAACTGACCTCGGAGCTCCGCGACTTGACCCCAATACTCAAGATCTGCAATCCGGGGAACCACCCGGACAGTTGGACTTGGCAACAAAGTCTCACCGAAGGAAGGCAGATCAAGCTACGTCAATGGAGGCGTTTTCGTGAAACCATCGAAGGCATGTTCGCGCAAGTAGAGTCCAGTGAGGCGCAACAGACTTCGCCAATCATCGAAACTCTGGGAGTGCTTGTTCCCAGACACGTCAAGAGCAGCCGCGTCGGCAATTCGGATGTGCACTTCGTCGTCTTCTCCGACCTCTTACAGCACTCGGAGGCACTTTCCCAATACGGCCCATACCCGCCAGGAAAAGCCGTTCGAGACACCCCCGGTCTTAGGCACCTGCGCACTGATCTCACTGGTGTCAGGATAAGCCTATTTCGCCTAGAGCGCGCACGCGACGCTCGCTGGCAAACACGAGACCACTACTATTGGTGGACCGACCTGATCCACTCGTTCGGGGGTCAAGTGGTTTCTCAGGAATCCATCTGATGGCCGACTCAACTC
>CAZNYE010000272.1:0-6117 GCA_964577185.1 uncultured Pseudomonadales bacterium
ACATCGAGCCCCTACGTTCTAATGCTCATCATGCTGGTGCTGCGTCCGGGTGGACTGTTTGCCAGCATCCAGCAGAAGAAAGTGTAGAACGACCTCTAAGGGCCGCCGGGGATCCAAAAGTGCGCTTTCTGTTTCGAACAACCTACTTCAAGGATCTGGAGATCTTTCAGCACTCCGGGCAAGTGTTTTGGTACGGCCTCCTGGGCCTCTTGCTTCTGCTCGCGCCGCTGGTACTCGATCCGTTCTATTTGGGCGAGCTGTCGCAGGTGTTTATCTACGCTATCGCCGGGGTAGGGCTCATGCTCCTGGTCGGTTACACCGGCATGGTGAGTCTCGGCCATGCCGCCTTTCTGGCGATCGGAGCATACGCACATGCGCGATTCATGACCTATGGCGTACCTTTATTCCCTTCCATGATTGGTGCCGCCCTGTTCACCGGGTTGATCGCCTTCATTGTTGGTCTGCCGGTGCTCAGGATGACAGGCGTGTATCTCGCCATCGCGACCTTGGCGGTGGCGGAACTCGTCGAACAGGTGCTCACGCATTGGACAAGCATGACCGGAGGCTTCCGCGGCATGCGCGTACCGGACGCCCAGCTGTTCGGCATTGCTGTTGATTCGCCACGACCCTTTTATCTCTTGTCTCTGCTGGTGTTGACCGCCTGTATTTTCGGAGCGCTCAATCTGTTGCGCAGCCGGACAGGGCGGGCCTTGATTGCCGTGCGCGACTCGGAGACCAGCGCGGTGAGCATGGGTATTTCACTGCTAAGGGCCAAGACCATCGCATTCGCTCTCTCTGGAGTATTCGCCGGTCTCGCGGGGGCACTATTCGCGCATCGAATTGGGCACCTGGCCCCCGATGCCTTCACCCTGCTGACATCAATTCAATTGCTGCTGATGGTGGTGGTCGGCGGCTTGGGCTCCATGCACGGGGTTGTTTTCGGTGCCATATTCATTGGCCTCCTGCCACAAGCGATCGCCTTGGGTCGCGACGTACTTCCACAATCCGTCGGCGGGTTGCCAGGACTTGAACCGGCGATCTTCGGTGCCATTCTCATTGCGTTTCTCATTTTCGAGCCGGACGGCATCTACGGGCGATGGCTCAAGATCAGGCGCTATTTTGAAGAGTTCCCGCTCTACAGGAAGGATACGTTTAAGCGCCAACAACGATTCTTGACCACCGAGCGATTGCGATGACGCTACTTAAAGTCTCCGATCTATCCTTGAGCTTTGGTGGCGTGCGCGCCGTTCATCAAGTGTCATTTGACGTCGCTGAAGGGGAAGTCTTCAGCATCATTGGCCCGAACGGTGCTGGCAAGACTTCCATCTTTAATGCCATCAGTCGCTTCTATGATGTGGATGCTGGTCGCATTGAATATCGTGACCAGGACATTACTGATATAAGACCCCACAAGGTGGCCGGTCTTGGAATTGCCCGCACCTTTCAGAATTCCGAGCTCTTTGAGCATGAGTCCGTGCTGCAGAATCTGCGTATCGCACGGGATGTGCACGGCACCACGAACCTCATCTCGGAGCTCCTGTTCCTGCCAAGCGTGCGGCGCTACGAACTCGAGTCACGAGAGTTGATCGAAGAGGTCATCGAACTCTTGGACTTGCAGGCCTACAGATATCAGCCCATCAACAATCTTCCTTTCGGAGTGCGCAAGATGGTGGAGATCGCGCGCGGGCTTTGCTTGAGTCCCAAGCTACTATTGCTTGACGAACCCTCCTCGGGACTCAATCCTGAAGAGACCGAAGACCTTGTATTCTGGATCGAGGACATGAGCGAGGACTTGGGAATTACCCTACTCATGGTTGAGCACGACATGCGCCTCGTTGGGCAAGTGTCCGATCGCGTCATGGCCATGAACGAGGGCGAGGTGCTGGCAATTGGCTCCTATGACGAGGTGCGCGGCAACGAAGATGTTCTCGACGCCTACTTGGGGACAGAGCACGACCATGGGTGATCTTCTCAAAGTGAAGAACGTGGAAACCTACTATGGCCCTATCATGGCGCTGCGGGGTTTGAGCATGGATGTTCAAGAAGGCCAAATCCTCGCTGTGCTGGGTGCCAATGGCGCGGGCAAATCGACGCTGCTCAAGACCATAAGCGGAGTGATGGAGCCGCAAAAAGGCAGCATCGAGTTCGACGGCAAGGAGATTCAAGGCAGGCCGCCACATCTGGTGGCGCAAATGGGCATCGCGCAAGTTCCGGAAGGGCGGGAGGTATTTCCGCTGCTCACAACCGAGCAGAATCTCATTGCGGGGGGCTATGCGCGCGGCGGTCTTCAAGCCTCTGAAGCGGTGGAGCAGATCTATGGCCTTTTCCCAGCGCTTAAGGAGAAGAAGACTTCTCAGGCGGGGTATCTCTCGGGAGGGCAGCAGCAGATGCTGGCCATTGGGCGAGCGATGATGGCAAACCCTCGGCTGATGTTGCTTGATGAGCCTTCTCTTGGGCTCTCGCCTCATCTGGTGCGGGAAATCGCGCGGATCATTGAGAGGCTCAATCGGCAAGAAGGCGTGACCATGGTATTGGTGGAGCAGAACGCACGCATGGCGCTGGAACTCGCCGATTATGGCTACGTGATGGAGAACGGACGCATAGTGATGGAGGATACTTCTGAGCGCTTGCGGGAGGCCACCGACATCAAGGAGTTCTATCTCGGTATGAAGCACGAAGGCGTACGAGGCAGGAGGCGATGGAAGCAACGCAAGACTTGGCGCTAACCGGTCTTCACGCAGAGGGTTGTGACACCGTCACCTCTCTTTTCTTAAAGCGGGTCCGAGAAGTCCCCGACCGGGTCGCACTCAGGGAGAAGGAATTTGGAGTGTGGCGGTCAGTGACCTGGCGCGAGTATGGCGAGCAGGCGCGTTTGTGTGGCCTTGGATTGATGGCCCTCGGGATGCGTCGGGGAGACGTGTGCTCGGTCGCCTCTGAGATTCAGCGACTATGGATGTTCGCCGACCTCGGCATCATCTGCGCGGGGGGCGTCACCAACGGCGTGTATCCGACCGACTCGCCAGCGCAGGTTGAGTACCTCATCAATGATAGCGGCACACGCTTCTATTTCGCCGAGGATGAAGAGCAGCTCGACAAGGTGCTTGAGGTTCGTGCACGCACGCCCTCGCTTGTCTACGCCGTCATCATGGACATGGAAGGTCTGCGCCACCTAAAGGATCCAAAGTGCTTGAGTTGGGAGCGTCTACTCGAACTAGGGCGGGAAGCCGAGCAGCGGCTTGCCGATGAATGGAGCGCGCGCGCAAAGAGTGCCAAGCCCGACGACCTGATGATCCTCACCTACACTTCCGGCACCACCGGCCCTCCCAAGGGCGCCATGATCAACCAGGGCAACATGCTCTTTCAATTGCAGTTGTTGCAAGATGTGTACGGTGTGCTTCCGAGCGATGAACAGGTGGGATTCCTACCGCTCGCCCACATCGCCGGCCGCATGTTCTACACCTTCATGCCACTCAAGAGCTTGAGCGTTGTCAATCTCATCGAAGATGCGGAGACCTTCGTCGAGGATATGCAGGAAGTGGCACCCACCCTTCATTTCGCCGTGCCAAGAGTTTGGGAAAAGCAGTTCTCCACGGTGGCTATCAAGCTGAAGGATGCGACGTCCCTTGGGCGCTATGCGTTTGAACGCGCCATGCGGCTTGGGGAAAAGGTGTCCACACTGAGGATGGAGGGTGGCAAGGCACCCTATTGGCTTTGGATGATCCACTGGCTCGCCGACCGGCTAGTGCTCAGAAACGTGCGGGTCCTGCTTGGTATCGAGAATGCTCGATGCCTGTCAACCGGAGCCGCCCCAATCGCACCCGAATTGATCAAATGGTTTCTGGCACTTGGTAGGCCCATGTACGAGGTATATGGTCAGACCGAGTGCTCTGGCTTGGCAACGGCGAATCTTCCGGGAGATTCCCGTGTCGGGAGCGTGGGCAAGGCTTGCAAGGGTGTGGAAGTTGCGATTTCCGAACAAGGTGAGATTCTGATTCGATGCCCTGGAGTGATTCAAGGCTATTGGAACAAACCGGACAAGACTGCGGACACGATTAGACAAGGCTGGCTGCATACGGGCGATGTTGGCCGTATCGATGAGGATGGCTTTGTCTATGTCATCGACCGCATGAAGGACATCATCATCACCGCAGGCGGCAAGAACATCACTCCGAGCGAGATCGAAAACCAACTGAAGTTCTCACCCTATATCTCAGACGCCGTGGTGGTGGGAGACAGGCGACCCTACCTCACCGCCCTGATCATGATCGATCAAGAGAATGTGACCAAGTTCGCGCAAGACAATCGCGTCCCCTTCACCAACTACACGAGTCTTTGTCATACGCAGGCGGTCGAGACTCTGATTCATGGAGAGGTGGAACGCGTCAACACGCTGTTTGCCCGCGTTGAAACCATCAAGAAATTTCGCTTGATCGATCAATTGCTTGACCCGGAGGACGACGAGCTCACACCCACCATGAAGCTTAAGAGAAAAGTCGTGAATGAGAAATACATAGACCTGATCGACGATATGTACGGTTGACGAGAATGCGGATAAACTCTCTCAATGAGGGTGAGCAATAGAGAGCAAAAGGTAGGATGCCCCAGGTCCAGTTGAGCGCGACGCAGGTAGTGTCTTTAAACCTACAGGCATTGCCCTTTGCCCTGCCGTATCTGGTGCTCGTCATATTGGCGACGGGAGGTACACTCGGTGGTGTCTATATTTTTATCCCGTTCTTCTGGATGGTTGCCGTCGGTGACCTATTCTTTGGGCTGCGTACAACCAATCTAGACCCTGACACGCCAAGAGAAGGTCTTATCCTGTATCACATCCTCACTTGGCTGTGGGTTCCCGCGCAAATTGCCACGGTGCTGTACGTGTTTTATCAGGCGCTGGTGGTGGGCCATCTATCGTTTCTTGAGATTGTGGCGGTAACAATCATGGCGGGAAGAACCTGTGTGTCCGGCATGGTCACGGCGCATGAGCTTATTCACCGCACGAACAAGTTTGAGCGAGCGCTCGGCGAGATACTATTAAGTTCGTTCGCGTTCACTCATTATCGCACCGAGCACGTGTATGTTCACCACACGCACGTGGGCACTCCAAAAGACCCGGTGTTCGCTCAAAAGGGACAAAACGTGTGGTCGTTCACAGTGCGCGGCATTTTTCTTAACCTCGTCGAGTGCTGGGCCTTCGAGCGCGACAGATTACGGCGCAGAGGGCTTCCCGCTTCGCATGTCTCCAATCCCTTTTATAGGTACGCCGGCCTCATCGCGTTCTGGGTAGGCCTGTTCTGGATGATGGGCGGCATGATGGGCATCCTGCTGTACTTTTCCTATTCTCTTCTGACCTCCACGGTGCTTCGATTCGCAGACTACGTTGAACATTATGGACTGACCAGAAAGCAGCTTCCCAATGGCAGGTACGAGCGCACCCAGCCGCACCATAGCTGGAATGCATCTCATAGAGTCTCGAACTGGGCCACTTTGAACGTGCAGCGGCACTCCGATCATCATGCCAAGGCGATTCGGCCCTATCCGCTGCTGCAGCACTACGATGAGGATGTCGCTCCGCAGCTCCCCTTTAACTACACGATCATGATGCTATTGGCGCTCGTTCCTCAGGTGTGGTTCGCGGTGATGAATCGGCGAGTGGACGAATGGCGCCAACGCTTCTATCCCGAAATAAAAAACTGGCGCGCCTACGATAGCAAGCTCGTATTCAGACGCAGAGAGCAGTTTCATCTTGCCGAAGAAATCATGACACTATCGGACTGCCTTGGCGAATGGATCGAGTCCCAGCCGCAGTTGTTGGACATTCTTGACATGCCGGAATTCGTCAATCTACAGGTGCCCGACAACATAGGTATGAATTCCGATGAACTCAAGATTGCGCGACGTGGGCTGGTCAAGCTGTACTACCTTCAGGAGTTTCGCGCCGACGAGCTCGTCGGATTGACGCTTGAGTCCGACGAGGTTCAATCCTCCATGGATGTGGTGGACGTGTCGCGGCAATGGGTGAACGAAAAGTCCTTGCCCCTGGGTGTGCACGTCATACGGGGTGATTGCTCCGGCGAAGTCGCTCAAAGCACTTTGTCACAGGTTCTCGATGCCTGCTTG
>CAZNYE010000273.1:0-6882 GCA_964577185.1 uncultured Pseudomonadales bacterium
GATTTGGGGACTTTCGCGACGGAGCTCTTAAAGTTTTGATCCTAGCGATGTACCCATTCCCTCACACAAGCATCTTCAACGACAAAACACCGGTCGGCGCGCTTTGCGAAGTCCTCGTTGTGGGTGACCACCACGCGGGTCATCTCAAGCGAGGCGATCAGATTCTGCACGCGTAGCGCATTCGCGGGATCGAGATTCGCGGTTGGTTCATCAAGAAACAAGAACTTGGGCTCCTTGTAAAGCGCTCGTGCCAGCAACACCCGTTGCCGTTGACCAAAAGAGAGCACCGAACCCATGTCTCCAATCAGAGATTCGTATCCCATGGGCAGGGAATCGATATCCTTGTCGATTCCGAGCAGCGAAGCGCAGAATTTCACCCGATCCATTTGTTCGTCCACATCAAAAAAACTGATGTTCTCAGCGATGCTTCCGGCAAGCAGACAGTCCTCCTGCATGAGCGCCGCCATCTCGCGTCGATAACTTCTCACGCATGAGGATGCGAGCGGGCGACCATCGACCAAGACATGGCCCTTGCTAGGCTGAAGCAGACCCATGCAGAGCTTGAGCAAGGTGGTCTTGCCGCTGCCAGAACCACCAAGAATCGCGATGAATTCGCCGGCCGCGATATCCAAGCTGACATCGCGCAGCACTTCGGTGTCGAGTTCGCCGTACGCATAGGACACATCGCGCAGGCTGAACCCACCGACGCAGTCCACCTGGGACTGGTCAAGCGAACATTGTTCGGGGTCAGCCAAGCCTATATCGGACAAGCGTTCCAAATGGATGGACAGCATGCGGATTGCGATGAACTCTTCGATGAGTGCGGCGAGCCGGCCACCAAACTGAGTCTTGTATGACATGAACGCAAACAGCATTCCCAGCGTGAACGAGGCTTCTAGCACCAAGCCTATGCCGACAAAGACGACGAGCAGATTTTCAACGCCGAAAATAGCGGCCTTGAGAGAGTCGTTCACTATTTCAAGACGACCCACCGCGATGCCGGCATTGGTCGCGTTGGCCTCATGATGCAACCACTTGCCGTGGCGCTCCGATTCCCTGCCAAACACCTTGATTCCCTGAATTGCTCGCGCAAGTTCCATGAAACGGGAATCACGCAGGGCACTTGAGAGAATAAACTCCATGCTGCGGCGGCGAATCGCCGGATAGAGCAATAGTCGTCCCACGAGGTATAGGGTCACCGCGCCGCATACGATCCATGCGAGTCGAGGGCTATAGAGAAACATCATCACGCCGGTGGTGATCGCCATGACACCATCCACCACGACCGTCACCACACCCTGGGTGAATAGTGTCTGTACCGGCTGAAGAGAGCGAAAGCGCGACACCATGTCGCCAAGATGGCGCTTCTGAAACCAATCAAGGGGCAGATGGACGAGATGACGAACCAGGGCACCGGCCATGTGAAATGAAAGACTACTGCCGGCAAACAGAATCATCACGCTGCGAAGTGCGTTCGTCGCCACGGAAACCAACATCAGAAGGCCGAATGAGAGTGCCAGCACCGTCGCCAGATTGGCATCCTGTCGCACCACCGCCTCGTCCACCATGAGCTGCATATAGAAGGGCATGGCCAGCGCGCAGGCTTGAATGACCAAGGACACGCACAGTATTCCGAGGAGATTGGTCTCAAGACCTCGAATCTGGCTCCAGAAGTCGCGAAGTTTGAGGCGCTGGACCTTGTCCAATTGCCTGAACTGGGTACCCGGCCAAAGCTCCAAGGCAACGCCGGTGAATTTCTTCGAGACTTCCTCGAAAGAGATACTCCTTACACCAATCGCTGGATCATGAATCAGCACCTTGTTGCGCTTGATCTTCACAAGCACCACGAAGTGATTGAATTCCCAATGCAGCACGGCCGGGTGGCGCAGTTGCGGAAAATCTTCTGGATCGCATCGCACGGCGCGGGATTCGAGTCCGAATCGATGAGAGAGCACCATGAGGTCAGCCAGAGTGGTGCCGCAGAGGGATATGCCGGTGCGCCTGCGCAAGGACGGCAGGTCGGTGTCCTGCCCATGAAAGCCGAGCACCATCGCTAGGCAGGCAAGACCGCATTCAGAGGCTTCGCTTTGCAGGATGATGGGTACCGAAGCACGGAACCCGAACTTGAGACGGCTCATCATGACCGAGCGAAACTCCGGAGAGGCGCAGTCAGCCACTGCCAAAGCGAACGTCTCTCGAGTTGGATCTCCGCCTCGAGCGCCATGCCTGGAAGTAGCGGCCAAGTCGCTCCGTCGGCCAGCACCTCCGACTTGAGTGGCTTAACGTACACGCGATAGACAGGACCATTAATTGGAACTGGAACCGAGAATTCGTTGCTTGACAAGCTGGTACGACCCACCTGGGTAATCTCTCCTGCATGGGAGCCAAACCTCTCATAAGGGAATGCGTCGTAACGCAATCGCACCATCTGCTGTTCGCGCACAAAGCCGATCGCGCGCGAGGGCACCAAGAGTACCGCCCGCACCCCTTCGTCTTCATCGAGAATGCTCAAGAGCGGACGGTCTCTACGGATTTGATCGCCTTTCGCATATCCAATTCCCCTGATCCGCCCGGCGACAGGCGCAGTCACCAGATAATCGGAATAGCCCTGCAATTCCGCGAGTTGCTGCTGAAGTCTCGAAAGTTCTCGATTCAGGCGAGACACTTGTGCGAAGTGCTTCGTCGGCAAGTTTCGTTCCTCCACTTCGTGTCTGCGAATGGAAGATTCAAGGGCGAGCATTGAATGCCTTGTGTTGAGAACCTCTGCTCGTGTCGCGAGATAGCGCTCCCTCAAGACTTCGAGATCCGCGTTCGCTATGCTTCCGACATCGAGAAGCTTGGCGCCTCGCCGCAAGGCTTCAACGCGCAATGTCTCTTGATCGATCGCGACCTGCCTGAGCATGGACAACACGCCGTGTCGATGTTCAAGATACTGCCGTTCCCGCCGATACCAGCGAGACTCCTCCCGCTGACGCGCGCGCTCATTGAAAAGTTCTTCCTCGAGCAAGGAGACCTGAGCCAAGAGTTCAGCTTTCAGGCGCGTTTCGCTGTGTGTTTCATTGCCTATGGCGCGCCTGTTCACAAGCCGCGCCAAGGTTTGATCCTTAACAACCGCGTCGCCTTCCTTGACCATGACCTCTAGCACACGACCTTCTTGTTGCGGATACACACGCACCCACCCGCCTTGGGTTGATACATAGCCGGGCACAGACTCGGAACGAACAAAAGTGGCCTTGGCGAGCAACACAGCGAGCAATACAAACCCGAGCACAAGCAGTGGGATGGCGAATTTCGCGATGTGCGGCGACCTCAGCAGCAGCTCGCCCCACAAGCGATCACGCGCTGCGAGCATTGCTTCTCTGCGAAAGAGTGACGACCCATCCTCGTTCATGCACATAGCATGAATCAGTGGCAAGCGGGGCGTTGCAGAGATTGACTATATCGCTTGTGAGATATTCACAATTTGATAGGTGCGATATTTGCCTTTTGTGCAACGGCGCATGGCTCGCCCACGGCGGCCCGTGCGCAAATGACTAGGCGTTGCGGACTAGGAAGCTTCTTGCACCCGCTTGATGACCTCCATGATGCGGTCGGCATTCGCGCCGAGATCAACGATTCCCACCCTGGAAACCGAGCGTAGATCCATGCGCGTGCCTCCTTCCACCGCGCGCAGCCTCACCACAAGGTCATCCTTGAAACCGAACCAGAAAGTGGAGGCGACCGCCTCCATTTCTCCTTGTGCCGGTTCTTCCCTGGTCACCTCCATTCCCATGTCCATGAGGATGTGCCTTACGCGACCATACATCTCATCTGCGGACAGTTCCATCACAAGCGGTTTGACATCTGGGTACCCTTCGCGCTGCATCGGACCGATGATTTCGCTGTCATAGTCGAGAGAATTTTCATGCTCCTGTCGCAGTGATTGGGCATGGACAAACTGAGGCGGGTCCGCGATATCCGTGCTGACGTTGTGAATCGGCGGAACCAGGAAGACGGTTGCCACCAAGCTCGCGAGATACAGACCCGCTAGCAAGCTCAGTCCGGCACCGTGAGCGGCCAGCACCAGCCTTTCCCCAAGCTTGCGCAATCGCAGCAGGGAGATCACTCCAATGACAACGCCCACCAGCGCCAACACGAGCCCCGCGGGTGTCATCAGCAGGCCGGTATCAAAAGCCCACAAGGCGCTCCGGCTTCCGAGCGCGCCAATGATTGGCAGCGAAAAGCCCAGAACTCCAAGCACCAAGGAGGCGAGAGCCAACTTTTTCTGCCTTGAAGTTGATTCCGTCATTGCGTGTTACCTCCCTTTGTTTTGTGTAACTGCATCTGAATGGTATAGAGTAGCCGCCTCACGCGCCCTCAAGATTGAACCGTTCTTGTTCTCGGTGATCAGGCGCTTGACTCTACACCAAGGGAACACTCGTGCATTCTATGGAACAGATTGTGTCGCTTTGCAAGCGACGTGGATTCGTCTTTCAAGGTGGTGAAATCTACGGCGGTGTGCAGGGCGTGTACGACTTCGGCCCGCTCGGGGTCGAGCTCAAAAACAATCTCAAGGCGGCCTGGTGGCGCAGCCTGGTGCATGAACGCGATGATATTGAAGGCCTTGACGCGTCGATTCTCACACATCGCGAAGTGCTGCGCTACTCTGGACACGAAGATACCTTTACCGACCCCTTGGTCGACTGCCGGATATGCAAGAGCCGCTGGCGCGCCGATCAACTACCCGAAGATAGATGTCCGAAGTGTGGAGCATCCGATCTTACCGAGCCGCGCCCCTTCAATCTCATGTTCAAGACGAATATGGGTGCTGTCGAAGATGCGTCCTCGTTCGCCTACTTAAGACCCGAAACCGCTCAAGGCATCTTCACCAATTTCAAGAACGTATTGGATTCCACACCGAGGCGGCTACCGTTCGGCATCGCACAGATTGGCAAGGCTTTCCGCAATGAAGTCACTCCCCGCAACTTCATTTTTCGTGTGCGCGAATTCGAACAAATGGAACTTGAGTACTTTGTGGCCGAGGGGACGGACGAAGAATGGCACGACCGTTGGCTCAATCTGCGTCTCGACTGGTGGGAAGCGCAAGGCCTGTCGCGCGACAATCTGACCGTCCTCGATGTGCCCGGTCACGAACTCTCGCACTATTCGAAACGAACTTTCGACATCCTCTATCGGTTTCCGCATGGCGTCGAAGAACTCGAAGGCATAGCCAACCGCACGGACTTCGATCTGGGCTCACATAGCAAGCGCAACGCGGAACTTGAGCTCGACGCCAAGGTCGTCTCCAATCATCGCAGCAATGCGCAGCTGCGGATTCGTGATGAAGATCAGAACAAATGGATTGTTCCCTACGTGATCGAGCCATCCATGGGTGTGGAGCGAGGCGTTCTGGCGATCCTGGTGGAATCACTCGACACGGAAGATCTTGGCCAAGGCAATGAGCGCACTGTCTTACGGATCAAGCCACACCTTGCCCCGATTAAGGTGGCCGTACTCCCGCTAAAGCGCAATCACAAGGGCATTGTCGATACCGCGAGGCGCTTGCGTCGTGAACTGATGAATACAGGCGTGGGCCGGGTCTTTTTCGAAGATACGGGGAATGTCGGCAAGGGATACCGGCGTCATGACGAAGTGGGCACACCACTGGTGGTGACCGTGGACTTTGAAACCATCGAGGGAGACGGGAGTGTGACCCTGCGTGACCGCGACAGCATGGCGCAAGAACGTTATTCGCTGAAGGAAGTCCCCGACGTGGTGAGGGAGTTTTATCGATTGGGGTGAACCCATTTGCCAAGCATGCTTTGCAAGCGGGCTCAAGGGCTCAGGTAGGTAGCCTTGGGCCGTCAGCGAAGAAAGCAGGTTGCGGTAGGGCAACCCTAAACGCCAGACAATTGAAGCGATGCGGCCATTTGACGTGATGCCTGTGTTTGAACGAGCGGGGTAGCTCAAAGTGCGGGCGGGGCACGGAGTCTGCGCCTCAGAAAGGATTCCGGCACGTCAAGTGTCATCCAGCGGAAGCTATCCTTGGATTATCTGGGCAAAAGTGGTAAGCACACGCAGGTATCAGGCATATCACGCTCGATTTGTGTCACGCAAACAGAACTCTCCGCCGCGCAGACTCCACGGAGTCTGCGCGGCAGAGATTACCGTTGGGTTTGAGAAAGAAAGTAGTCCGGCCGGAAGTCGAAACGCGGACGAACAGGGAACAAGCGTGACGAGTTCCAATAATCGTAGGAGCGACGCTTGCGTCGCTCCTACGACAGGATTATTTCACGGTGATAGTGATCACATCCGACATGACCGGAGGGTCATGCGGAATATGCAGGTGGTTTCCAAGCAGCAACCGCAGGCGGTGCTCACCCGGAGGCAGGGAAACCTCCGTTTCAGTCTGCCCGAGTCCGAAATGCACATGTTGCTCGTCGGCGGGGATAGGCAGCTTCAAATCGGGCAGTTCATTGGCATTGATCAATAGGTGATGGTGGCCGGAGTTATCGAAGATGACACCGGCCGGGGCCACTCCCATGTCCGCGAGACCGAAGCGCACAGTAAAGGTTTCGCTCACCGTCTCACCATCGAGCGGAGAAATAAAATACACTTCGGCACCTTCTGCTGAAGACGAGATGAGTGCCGAGGTATCGATCTCGGCAGTCCCAGATTCTTCCGCATTGGCCAAGGCGCTCAGCGCCCACACCAAGCTGGCAAGCAGCAGTCCCGTGATCAAGTGACGCAATTGGCTCCTTCCGAAAGGGCTTTAGTCGATTGTTGGAAACACGCTAATCGCACGCCGATTCATTGCGCGCCCTTCGTCCGTGTCATTGCTCGCCCGAGGGTCGGACTCTCCCTTGCCCACTATGCTGATGCGCCCGGCACTCACTCCGAGAC
>CAZNYE010000274.1:0-3090 GCA_964577185.1 uncultured Pseudomonadales bacterium
GGATAGCGGGCACCCATGATGCGGGCTCGGGCAAGGGCAAGGGCGACGCGCGAGGTGTCCATGGTGATCCAACGGCGCCCCCATTGTTCGGCGACGTAGGCGGTGGTGCCGGAACCGCAGGTGGGATCAAGGACGAGGTCACCGGGATCGGTGGTCATGAGGATGCAGCGCTCCACAATCTTGCTATTAGTCTGAACCACATAGAGCCTTTGTCCAAAACTGCTGCTGGTGTCGGTCCAGACATTTGTTAGCAGAACAACTGGAAAGTCATCAAGATAACGCCTATAAAATAGGGTGTTGCCTGTGGGTGCCAATCGGTTACTGCACTTAACGCGATTCATTCCCTCGGGACCAGTAGACCAATAGCGGGCTTTGGGAGTGTATGAAATTCCTCGATATGTCACAGGAATTCTCCCGAGGCTATACTCGTGGCTTGAAGTTGAATCACTTGCAGCGAACACTCGTCCTGAACTAGGAATCGCTGCAGGGGAATGTCGCTCGGTTTTGGTCAGTTTGCGTACGTTTAGCTTATCGTCTTCAAACCACGAGTACTGGCTGCCGCCGATTCCGCCAATTTCCTTAGGTAGAAACAATTGTCGATACTTGGCGTGTTCCTTTGATTTCGCATACCAGATGATGAAATCGGAGATTACCGGGACAAACTTATCCGTGGGGGCACTGGTCTTTTGCACGATAAACAACCCCACAAAATTTCTCTCCCCAAACACCTCATCCATGGCCGCCCGCACCCGATGCACGTTCTCGTCCCCTATCTGCACGAAGATACTGCCACTTTCGGTCAGCAACTCCCGTGCGACCAAAAGCCGGTCCCTCAAATAGGTCAAATACGAGTGAATCCCATCCCGCCAAGTGTCGCGAAATGCCTTCACCTGCTCCGGCTCGCGGGTGATGTGCTTCGCGTTCCCATCCTTGACGTCGCGACTGGTCGTAGACCACTGAAAATTCGAATTGAATTTGATGCCGTAGGGTGGGTCCATGTAAATGCACTGCACGCGCTCACGCATTCCTTCGCGCTCCGCCAAACACCCCATCGCCTTCAGCGAATCTCCTAGAATCATCCGATTGGCCCAGTTCTGTTCGTGCTGGTAGAACTCGGTCTTGGCATCTAGGCTCGGCAGGCCGTTAAAGTCGGAGAACAGGTCCGGAACTTGTGTTGAACTCGCTTCACGCAAGTCCTCGATCAGCGCGCGCGGATGCACCTTCTCTTGAATATAGAGCGGCGGCACCAGCACTTGCAATTCATGATCTTCCTCTTCGTACTTTCCGCGCCAGACGAGCTGCGGGTCCAAGTCAGGATTACGGCGCTTCAGAGTCATCCGAATCGGAGTCTTGTCCTCATCCTCCATCAAGGACTCCATTTCGGAAGTCGGGATATTCGTCCGCTTTGTCTCCTTGTGCGTAATGTCCGCCACGCTGGTTGGTGACTTTGCCTTTGCCATTTGCAACACCTCCGATGAATGTCTACGAGTCTTCGAAAGGATTGAGGAGCGTCACTCCGAGTGCTTGCACATGCTTGGTGTTGCTTGCGTATCTCCGAAATCACGTTGGTGTCCAAGAGGTACATCAAAAGTCGATCTCGCGGCTTGGACTCGGAGGCCGCTCAAGATCAATGCCGTCCAAAGGAGCCGCTGCCAGCATCGCCTTGAAGTCATGTATCGGGTAAGGCGGAGGCAGGTTGTCAACCGTTCGGTTGAATCTCTGCTCGAAGGTGTTGATGTCGGTCAGTTCGATAAACTCCCAACGACCAAACTTGTCCCTGATCCCCCTCATGGCCGTCAGCCACTCGTTCTGAATTGTGTCGGACTTGATTTTCGATTCTTCGGTCTGCTCTCCTTTGATTTCGACCACCAGGTGCCATTGGTTGACCTCCTTCTCACCGACCACGACGATGAAATCGGGCACATATTGATGCGTTTCGCCCCGCATTCGGTAGGGCACTTTGAAGCCGAGGCCGTGATTCTTCACCCAGCTGGTCACCTTCGGATGCTGGTCGAGGATGCGGCAGAATTCCCGCTCCCAACTGCTGTCGCAGACTGCGTAGTTGACATGACAGCGGCTTGGGTTGGTCTTCCACAGGTCAGTCTTGGTAGTGTGGAAGTCGACATCGTTCGTTGACCCGCAAGCACCATAGGGGTTGAGCACCGCCTGAATGTGGTGCCGACCACGCGGACGCTCGATAGCTCGCAAGATTTTTTCGCAGGCCTGGTCGGCAATCACCGAGTAGGCGACCTGCGATGCGTTCGTGCCCTGCTCGCACTTCAAGTACCCTTGCGCCAACCAGTCGCGGGCGATTCTCAGCAGGTCATCGAAGAGCAAGAGTCGCTGTTCGTGTTCCACTTCGCTGAAGTGCTTCTTGAACATCCATTTGACGAGGTGAAAGGCGATGCTTGAAATACGGGTGCCGTTGACTCGTTCAGATGTCAGGTCGATGTTTTCGCCGAGAATGCCTTGGTTCTTGGTGTGCGAGGGGCCGGTCTTGTCGGGTGTCAATCGCAATATCGAGGATTCGCTGAACTGCGCTCTGAGGCGCTCGCCCGCGAAGTCGTAGGCATATCCGCTCACTCTTGGAAACTCTATTCGCAAGGGATCCCGGTCTGGCCGGACCGCATGGACGTGTACCGGAACCCTTGGAGGGCGGGGTGGCGGTCGTACCGGCTCGGCGGCAAAATCGAACGGGATGCCGAGCACATCCGCATATTCCACTTCAAGCTTGCCGTCTTCATTGGTTTCGTAGGTAAGTCGGCGTAAGGCGCGGCCCACCACCTGTTCGCAGAGCAATTGGGTGCCGAAGGCTCGCACCCCGAGAATATGTGTGACGGTGTTCGCATCCCAACCTTCCGAAAGCATGGCGACTGAGACGACGCAGTGAATCGAAGCGCCGAGTCGTCCAGACTTTCCAACGGTGTTCATGGCTTCGCGCAACAAATCGCCGTCAGAGATCGATTCAGCGGCCTTGCTGTCAATCTGCCGAAGCTCCCGTTTGAATCGGTCAATTTCATCCTTGGCCGCCGCTAGGAATTGCTTGTCAAGCGCGTTCCCGGATTCAACTTCTTCGCTGTTCACCAGCAT
>CAZNYE010000275.1:0-6420 GCA_964577185.1 uncultured Pseudomonadales bacterium
TTTAACGTAAGGTAAACCAATGACATACATACATACATACACACATACATACATACCTACATACATGAACATTATGTAGCTAAATTTTTCGGCCTGCTTAGTGTCGTCCTGTTCTTGCTGCTGTCGAACGCAGTGATTGCTCAATCTGACCCCCAGAGTGTGGCGACTCAGGTCTAGATTGCCCCAACCCGCCTCCACCTCCTGCCCTTGAAGACGTGTGTGACGATCCGGCTACGTCCGGCATGTTTCCCGAATGCAGAGGGGTGTCACCAACAAAAGGTGCTCCGCCGGACACCGGAACGAGTGGAGGGTCGCCGTCACCATCGAATCAGCCATCCGAGCCCATGAACGCCTGTATCGACAATCCCAATCTCCTTGGCTGTCCCCAAATTCCGCAATCCCTCCGGTGCATAGCCGTTCCCGTGCCCACTGGTGGGAGCGCTCAAGTGTGCCTTGATGAGGACAACGAAGTGTGGGATATGGCGGGTGAATTTGACGCGATCATCAATCAAATGACTGCTGCAGCATTTTGTAAACAACTTCGGATTGACAACGCTACCGAACTCATGGCACAAACCGCGGCTGCTGGACTGTTTATCGCGAATTGTGCTGTGCTTGGGGGTAAGGCCTGAGGAGCTGCAGGAGCGACAATCGCGACAGTGTCTTGCGGTGCCCTGAGCGCCGGCGCAGGGTACAAGATCGTAAACGCCTGCAAAGCCAAGTGGGGAATCGAGTGGTAGTGAACAAACCCCGAAGATGGTGGGTCGGGAGAGGACTCCAAGTGGTATCGTTCATTGTGTTCGTTGCCTGGGGGACTTGGGCCCAGATGCGATTTGGCTTGGGCGATGGATCATTTGTGGGCACCGCTCTTCCGCTATTCGTATCCTTTTGCCTGCTTGGGTTTGGGTGCGGGTATGGGCAAGTCCTAGTAGATAGGAGCAGAAAGCAGTAGCGAGTTTCGCACGAACAAGCGACACCGCATTATTGCTTGGACTCGGCCTTCAAAAACACACAGCGCTCACTGTTGCGCTGGGACATGCGCTCATCAAGCCGGATAGGCGATCGAATATGGAAGTAGGCACCTAAGAGTTTTGTCACCCGCGCGCAAAAGATCAAGCATCCGAGCATGCAACTCTTCAGGTGCCGGCAGTGGACCATGTAAACGCCCTTGAGGTGTGCGTCGATCCCAGCGCCGATATTGACTTCTGAAACGGCAGAAATGCCAGGCCGCAGTCAGGTGGCCGCCATCCCAACGCGGCGCAATGTCCGGCGCATCGCACTCTAGTTGCCGCAATTGAACCTGTTGCCCGGAGAATATGTTCGCCAGTTGATAGCCAAGACCGGCTCCTAGAATTCCTGGGGCTTCCGGGTCCGCATGCAAGACTTCAAACACTTGGCGCAGCACGGCTGGCAAGTCCTGTGGATCTTGGGGACACGCGAGGTCTGTCAGTCCATGGCCGGGCAGATCAAAGCTCGTACTTGTGGCCGGAGCCGCCCGGCTTGACTCGCCAGCATCGTGCAACCATAGCGTGGGCGCCGCGCCACCCTTCACAAACACCTGGCCCCCCGGCAGGTCAACAAACCGATTCGAACCCTGCCTGAAGCTGCATTCCACCACCGGTGCGGCGTGCTCGGAGAACCATTCCCGCGCCTTTTGATAGAGCGCTCTGTAACGATCGAACTGTTCCTTCTTGATGTGTCGGCGACGGGGAACTCGTCGCATGTGTCTGGCAAGCACATCTTGGGATTGGCAGAGCACCAAGGATGGCACTCCGAGAGCGGTGAGCCTTTCTATGCCGTCCGCCTGCAGCGCGGCCCTGTAGGGCGCTTGATAGGCATCTCCGGCCGCAAGCAACTCCATGGCCCTTAGATGAAGTCGGTCAATATCATTGAGATCAAAGTCGACTGGCTGTCCCTTGTCACCTAGATGCCAAGGGAAATACCAATTCTGATCGATAATTCTAGTCCAAAGGCGTGTTAGATGAGAGGCATCATGGTTCGGCGCGTAGGATTGAAAGAACGCACTGTCAAAACGTCGTGCTTCGCTTTCCGTCCACAGCGGCAGGCCCTCACACACCAGCGCACTCACTCTATGCGGATACAGGCGACCGAGCTCCGCCACGAAGACCGCACCACTATGAAACCCATAGGCGCCCACCCGAGAAATACCGAGCGCATCGAGCAATTCCACCAGCGCATCGACGAACCCCGCGGGCGTACATAGCTCGTCTGCGAGCGGCGACGATTCTCCGTTTCCCGGTGTGTCTGGCGCTACGATTAGAAAGTCCTTTGACAAGAACTCAATGAGCGGTCGCAGCGTCGAACTGGTGTTGGGCGATCCATGTACAAGCAGCAAGGGGCTTCCCTTGCCGGCCGTCAACAGATGCACATCACGCTGAGCGACCCGGATCAATCGGCGCTTGATGGCCGTCACGGGATAATCCGCTCCTTGAAGACTGGTTTTCGTTTGCCAATGAAGGCCGATGAACCTTCGCACAGATCTTCTGAACGGAAACAGGCCTGAAACAGTTGCTGCAATTCCTTGCTCTCGGAGATAGGAATGCGATCAAGGGAAAGAAAGATCTTCTTGAGCGTGGCGAGTCCCTGAGGTGATCGTGCAGCTATATTTTCAGCTTGCGTGTCGACAGCCGCAGCGAGATCTCCCGGAGCTACCACCTGGCTCACCAACCCCCAATCGAGCGCCGTCTCGGCATCGAGCGACCGGGCACCAATGAGAATCGCCTTGGCGCGTGCGAGGCCAATCCTCGCGACCAATCGCTGGCATTCGCGTGGGCTATAGGTGAGCCCCAATGAAGTTGGGTTGATGCCGAACCGCGCGCTGCTGTCGGCGATCGCAACATCGCAGGCGAGCGCCAAGGCGCAACCGCCACCCATGCACACACCGCGAACAGAGGCGATACTCGGGATGGGGAGTTGATCCATGGCATCGAGTGCATGGCCTATGTGCGCGTTCGCCGCCGCGGCAGACTTGGCAGAGGCGTAGTTCTCCTTGAATTCCGAGATATCGGCACCAGCGCAGAAAGCATCTCCCTGTCCGCGCACCACTACCACCCGCAGGCTGGCATCCTTGCCGATCTCCAGTAGCGTCTTCGACAAGCTCTCCCACATAGCCCGAGACATGGCGTTTTTCCGCTGCGGCTGATTGAGCACCAGGTCTACCCGCGTACCATTTCGATGAATTCCAATGTCGCCCATCAGGAGGCCCCACACTCGCTCACGACCAGCTTGAACGGAAGTCGCTCGATGTCGGGAACCTCCGCATCGGGCTTCGGATAACCGACCACAAGCAGCAAAAAAGGTCGTTCATTGCTGGGTCGTCCCAGTATTTCATTGAGAAACTTCATGGGACTCGGCGTATGCGTTAGGGTGGCAAGACCCGCGTAGTGAAGCGCGGCGATAAGAAAGCCCGTGGAGATGCCCACGGACTCGGTCATATAGTAATTCTTCACCCGCTGCCCTTTGGCATCCAAGCCATAGCGCTGCAAGAAAATAGCAATCAGCACCGGGGCTTCTTCGAGAAAAGGCTTGTGTTCATTTGTCCCCAATGGCTGCAGGGCTTCAAGCCATTCCCGCGTCGCGCGATTGCCATAGAATTCTCGCTCCTCGGCCTCGGCAGCCACCCGAATCCTCGCCTTGGTCGCCGCATCGCGGACGACGACAAACCTCCAGGGTTGTTGATTGGCACCGCTCGGCGCAGAAGCCGCCGCGCGCAGCGCCGATTCGATGACCTCTGCCGGAACTTCACGTCGATCGAAGTCTCGCAGGGTGCGTCGCTTGACCATGAGGGCGCAAAACTCCTGTGCGCGTAAGATCATTTCCTCCTTCGGAAACTCGCGAAAGTCGTATTTGATTGACCTCGGGGATGCTGCGGTCACCGGCGCTCCTTGACATGCCGCGCATGCCTTTTTGAGTAATCGAAGACCGCACTATAGGCGCGCTGATCGTCGGCAACAAGACACCCCATGGCTGAATTTTGTTGGCTTTCTCGGCACAGGGGGAGGAACGCCGCGCCACGCCTGCTTCATTGGCATCAAAGTTCGGCAGGCGCACCTTGCCATAACCGCAATGGCATTCTTTGATGCTATTTTTGCATGTTAAACACCGCGCCTTGGGCTTGCGCACCATGCATCCATCGTCTATTGTCCTTTTCCAGATTCATTCAACGGCGGCGAACGGGAATTGAACGGGAATAGACAATGAAGACTGCCGGACAAATGAGAATTCACTTGCTCGCAAAGGCAACGGAGGATGAAGAATTCCGGGCAAAGTTGCTTAAGGATCCAAAGGCGGCTATTTCCGAAGAGTTGAACATGACCCTTCCTTCGGGGTTCAAGGTCTTCGTTCACGAGGACACTTCTGACACAACCCATTTAGTCCTGCCGCCCTTAGCGAGATTGAGCATCCAAGAATTGCAGGCCGTCAGCGGCGCTTCCTGGCACGCTACTGATGATGAGCCGGATCAGAAACAGAATTCGCCGCAGTGGTGGGACATATCTCCTAAATGACTGCTCGGACTCCTCGCCGCGTTCCCCAGCTTGCCAATAGTCAGAGGCGTGCGCTTCCTGCCGAAACTGCATTTGTGGACCAAGTGTGATTTACTGATCAGGTGCATGGACGCTTCGCCCTCCATAGGTGCCCGTTTTCGTCACTGCTCGCCCGCCTCGACACTATAGGAACTAGTCGCTGTGTCACCTCTGATGGTCTGCTCACCCATTCCACGCGCCCACAAGAGGGGCGTTGTCCTATAGTGTCGAGGGGGGCGAGTAGTTACCTGTTTTCTATGATCGGCTTGCAGTTTTTCAGAGAAGAAGCCGTTCTGCGCCATGCGCAGCCAGAATCGCTCGACGGGCTTCCGAGGGTTGATCTGCCACATGACTCCCTAGCGTCTTGGACGGTCGGCTCCCTAGTGCTCATTTGCATCCTCTTGCTAGTAGCCTGTCAGACGCTCACCTCCTGACGTGAAGCCGCAACTCTGGACAAGACTGTTCGGTTCTGGTGTCCGCACCCCCGTGTACCACCAGGTGCACGCGACAGAGTGTGGTTCCGCCTGCCTCGGCATGGTGCTTGCCCATCACGGATGCTGGGTGAGCATGGATGAACTTCGAACCCTTTGCGCGGTGGGTCGTGACGGATGCTCGGCGGCCGACCTGAAGCGGGGCGCAGAACACTTCGGACTAGACACTTCGGGATGGCGCAAGGAACCCTGGCAACTGAAGGCAATCAAACTGCCGGCGATTCTCTTCTGGGAGTTCAATCATTTCGTGGTGTTGGAAGGATTCCGTCGCAATAGGTATCTCTTGAACGACCCGGCCAATGGACACGTTGCGGTGACCGAGGAGCAATTCAACACGCGCTTTACTGGCATCGTGCTTGAATTCGAACCGGGATCAGATTTTCAAAAGAGAGGAACTCGCCCAAGCATCTTGGGAAAGCTCGCGCCCTGGTACAAGCAACAGCGACTCCGGCTAATCGTTTCCGTGGCTTGCGGCCTGATGCTCATAGTGCCAACTATCGGCCTGCCACTACTGCTTGGCGCGATGATCGACAGCGCCTTGGTTGGCAGTCAAGCGATTGGGCCATTCATTCTGGCAGGGGCTTGGGGTCTTCTGTTGCTCAACTTTCTCGTCACTTGGCTGCAGCAAAACACGCTACGCAATCTGAGTCTTGCCGTCTCTGTGGAGCAATCAGAGCGGTTGCTTAGCAAATTGCTGCGATTACCCATAGATTACTTTGCTTCTCGTTTCGCCGGAGATCTCGCCATGCGCACCCAACGCATAGACGCCATCGCCGCCAGCGCAAGTGTGCAAATCACCAGAACAATCATCGAACTCGGCACTTCGTCGGTATTGCTCATTGCGATGCTCATACTCGACCCATTCATCGCGCTCTGCGTCGTGTTGGTGACGGGACTGGGATTGGCAGGACACTTCCTCGTATCTCGCCTGCGCTTGGACATTAGTCACCAAATGCGCCGTGAGCAGGGACAGTTGGCCGGCCTCATAAGTTTTACCGCCCGAAATCTGCCTTCAATTCGCGCCTCGGGGCACGACAACGACCTGTTCGTGAGCTGGACCGGGTTTCAAAGCCGAGAACTCGCCGCACGACAAAAGTTTGTCGAACTTGGGCTAGTGGCCACCAGCACTTCGACCTTAATGGTGCTTATGGTGGCTGCTGTTGTACTTGGCCTCGGCGGAGCGCGGGTCGTAGCAGGCGAGATGTCACTCGGAGAACTGGTGGCCTTCTACTTTTTCGCAACTCACTTCATCCTTCCTGTCGGCAACTTTTTTCAATCCTTCGACCTCATCAGAATTCTAGATGCCGACCTCGGCCGCGTACATGATGTATTGGACGCCAAGGAAGATTCGGCGCTCATGGTCAAAGGTAGGACACAAAAGAAGG
>CAZNYE010000276.1:0-8502 GCA_964577185.1 uncultured Pseudomonadales bacterium
CATGGCCCTGCGCCGGCGCTACGCTTCGAGTCAACCCCTAGCCGGGGCTCGCATCATCGGTTGCATACACATGACCGTTCAGACCGCGGTGCTCATAGAGACGCTTGTGGCACTCGGCGCCGAGGTGCGCTGGTCATCCTGCAATATCTTCTCCACCCAAGACCATGCGGCAGCGGCCATGGCCGAGGCTGGGATTCCCGTATACGCTTGGAAAGGCGAGACCGAAGATGAGTACTGGTGGTGCATCGAGCAAACCATATTGAAGGGTGGCAAGCCCTGGAACGCCAATCTTCTGCTCGACGACGGCGGCGACCTCACCGAGGTCATCCACAACAAGTATCCGGACATGCTGCTCTCTGGCAAACGTGCCCTAGTGTTCGGTTATGGCGATGTCGGCAAGGGATCTGCGCAGAGCTTGCGCCAAGAAGGCATGATCGTGCGCATCGTCGAGGTCGATCCAATCTGCGCCATGCAAGCCTGCATGGACGGATTCGAAGTCGTCTCACACTATTCGAATGGACACAACACCGGCCGGGCCGAGGATGTGGATTCACGACTCCTCGCGGAGACGGACTTGGTGGTCACATGCACCGGTAATGTTCACGTCTGCGATTCAAACGTACTGGCGGCCCTGAAGAGTGGCGCGATCGTCTGCAACATAGGACACTTCGACAACGAGATCGATACCGCCTATATGCGCGAGCATTGGCGATTCGAGGAAGTCAAGGAGCAGGTACACCAGGTCTTTCGCTCCCAAGATGAAGATGACTTTCTGATCCTGCTCTCAGAAGGTCGCCTCGTGAATCTCGGCAACGCCATGGGCCACCCGTCTCGCATCATGGACGGATCCTTCGCCAACCAGGTGCTCGCGCAAATGCACCTCTATGAAGAGTCCTGGGCAGACCAGCCAGAGAATCAACGCGCGCCAGTCAATATCCAAGTGCTGCCAAAGAAACTCGACGAAGAGGTCGCCGCACTCATGGTGGAAGGCTTTGGCGGCGTGGTGACACGCTTGACCAAAGAACAGGCGGAGTACATCGATGTCCCGAACGACGGGCCGTTCAAGCCAGAGGCCTATAGGTATTAGTGTCGCGTCAAGCGGGATTTACTCGGCAGAGATGGAGAACAGCACAAGCCCAATCATCAGGGAGGCGATGAAAGCGAGCTGAATGTTGACTGAGAAGGCTTCAAGGCGTTCGAGGCCGCCGAGTCCCCGCAGCTATCCCACAGTCGTGATGAAGACAATGATTGAGGTGGTCAGGGAGCGCTCAAGAAATAGACTGGAGACGCCGAAGTAATTGAGCAGGAAACTCGAAGGCAGTGACAAAGACATGCTCAATCGAGCTGAGCTGTTCACTCGCGGCACCCGGAGACTATGGCAGCCTTGTTCTTGATCAAATTTGCATACTGCAGCAATAGAAAGGGACGGTGGCGCTCGGGTGCTTCCCGGCAGCGCTGCTTGAATTCCTCAAGTCTGGGACTGATTGGCAGCTCTGATTCGTCCGGACGAGAAGCTTCATTCTTTTCAGCTTCAAGCTGATTCCAAGCCCACTGGTGCGTCGGAAAGGCGACGAGACTCTTCACAATTTGTTGATCTATTTCGAGGCCCACTTCCTCAGGGGTGTCGTTTTCTGGACCCACCGGCCTTCCCACAGCCAATCGCACCCTTCCCTTCTGGCCGGTTACGCCCGTGATCATGCTTATGAGGTCTTCCTCAGGCGCTTTGACGTAGGGTTGACTTTTATTTTGCACTTCATAGAGCTCGCGCGCCTTCGCGAGATCACAGGGGTCGAGTTCATAAGAGATGGACACGGGCACGAGCTTGACTGTCTCTAGAAATCCCTGAAATCCCTCATCGCGCCAGGCCAGTGCGAGCATCTTCAGGAGAGCGGGGTCTGTGCGATCAAAGCCATCCTTCGCGCGCCCGGCCCGCTGGGCGATCCACACTTGTTCTCCCGATTCGACGGATTCCCGAATAAAGTTTGACGTGGCCCGCATAGCTTCGTACATGGCTTTACGCCCATTCAAATTTCGCTTCACGACGAACCCTTTGTTCAGGCGCATGAAGTCCGAAGCCGATTCATTCGAGAAGAGATTGTCCCCTATGGCGACCCGCGCGGTGGGCCGTCCCTGGGAAAAGAGCGCGTAGTTCAAGAATGCGGAATCGAGCGCTATGTCTCTGTGATTGGAAATGAAGATGGTTGCGGTTCCGGTGCCGATGGATTCCAGCCCTTGGAAACTGAACCCGTCGGTGGTGGTGTTCACCATGTGTCCGAAATACTCCGAAAGCCGATCTTGAAAGGCCGCCACCGAATCTATGCCGTTAAAGTGCAGCCTGAGTCGAGACAGTGCGAGGATCCTCGCCAAGGGAGCCAGGACCTTGCCGATTTTGGGAAACTGGAACTTCACCAGCGCGTTGACCATGTCAGGCGCCGACTGTAGACGCGACAGCACGCTACGCACTTCGTGGTCGTGGAAAGGTCGGATGTCTTCAAACTGATCCAAATGCGCTCACCGCAGGGAAACGCGCGTGCATTGTGTCAAAATTCGCGAGCCGCATGCACACGCAAGTGCGCGTGCATGCGGCTCGTCAATGGTGAGCGCCATTTCGCTGGAAACAAGGAACACATGTCAAGAGAAATACAAGACAAACGCATAGTGGTGACAGGATCGTCGCGAGGACTCGGGCGAGCCTTTGCTTGCGCACTCGCCGCCGAAGGGGCGCAGCTCGTGATCAATGGCACCGATGAGGAGGCGCTCGCGAAGACCGAAAACCTCATTGCGTCCTTAAGGGGAACTTCGACCTCGGTATTGGGCTCGGTTGCCGACACGGGAACCTGCGAACAGTTGATCGAGCGCTGCGTTGATACATATGGCGGCATCGATGTCCTTGTCAACAACGCGGGCATCGTTCGTGACCGGACGCTCTTGAAGATGAGCGCCGAGGAGTTCGATGATGTGATCGCCGTCAACCTACGCGGGGCCTGGGCCTGCACCAAGTTCGCGGCGCAAAGGATGAGCCAGGCGGACGGCGGGCACATAGTCCAGATCATCTCTGCCTCGGGCCTCGTCGGCGGCTTCGGCCAAGGCAACTACGCCGCCTCCAAGGCCGGCATGATGGGCCTGTTACGCACCGCTGTGCTGGAGTTTCAGAAATTCAATGTGCGCTGCAATGCCTTGTGGCCGGTGGCGCAGACGGACATGACGCAAGTTGTGTTTGAGCGCGCTGAAGCCCAGGCCCGGGCGCAGGGAGCACCGCCCCCGGACAGACAAGCCCTTGGTTTTGGCATCCCCGATGAGGTTGCGGTCGGCCTTCTATGGTTGGTGAGTGACCGCGGCAATCACTTGAACGGACAGGTGTTAAGCTACAATGGTCGCAAGGTCGCGCTCTGGACGCACCCAAGTGAATACGCTCTGGGGTTCCGCGACACCCCTTGGACGCTCGATGCCATGGATCAGCATTTCAAGGATGTTGCGCCCGCAGAGATCTATCGCGCCCGGATGTCTTCTTAAGCCAGTCCACTCACCGCGAAAGAATCATCATCATGGTCAGCTCCGCGGCAAGTTTCACCCCCTTATGGCGGGATTACTTCGAACTCACCAAGCCGCGCGTGGTCGCACTTATGTTGCTCTGTGCACTAGTCGGCATGCTGCTGGCGAGCCCTGAGCTACCGGCACTCTCACACATAGTATTGACCCTACTGGGAATCGCACTTGTGGCGGGGTCTGCGGCCGCGGTCAATCACATAGCCGATGCCAAGGTCGATGCGCGCATGCAGCGCACGCAAGACCGACCCATCGCAACAGGACGGGTCAGCCACGTAGCAGGCGGTACTTTTGCCGCGCTCATAGGACTGGTGGGATTCCTGCTACTCTATCTGTATGTCAATCCACTCACGGCTTGGCTCAACCTGGTGTCCTGGGTCGGCTACGGACTCTTCTACACCTTGTATCTGAAACGCGCGACACCGCAGAACATTGTCATCGGCGGACTCTTTGGTGCGGCACCCCCGCTATTCGGCTGGACCGCTATCACCGGCACGCTAGACCCCGAAGCCCTGCTGCTGGTGCTCATCATCTTCGTCTGGACGCCGCCGCATTTTTGGGCGCTGGCGCTAGACCGACGTGATGACTACGCCGAAGCCGATGTGCCCATGCTGCCGAACACACACGGTGCGGGATTCACGCGCCAACAAATTCTCTATTACACCCTGCTATTGATGGTGGCCAGCGTACTGCCCTTTCTGGTTGGCATGAGTGGGACTCTGTACCTCTCAAGCGCTCTTGTACTCGGATCAGTATTCGTGGCGTTCGCCGTGATGCTTCTCAGAGGCAAACCCGGAAAAACCGCGATTTATACTTTCCAATATTCGATTCTCTATCTCGCAGCGCTGTTTCTGGTGATGCTGCTCGATCACTTCTTGATGCGCTAACGCGGAGTCTCCATTGGTGGGGAACTGTATGTTCCTTCTCCGTCGCCCACTCGTCTTGTGAAGGCTTTCAGATGGTAGGATGCCAACGTTGGTTCAGCCAAAAGGCACCGGCCGAAGGGGAGAAGTTCTGATGGGCATGCTAACGAGAATCTCGCTTGTTTTCGCGCTTTTCGCGACCGGAACAGCGGTTTGGGGATCCGATGAAGGGGCGGCGCGCTCCGGCTGGTACGTTGGTGGCGGCCTTGGCGTGGCATGGAGTTCGGACCTCAAACAGGAAGGTTGGAATCAGGATACCTTTTGCTACCCGGACAATGCCTGTTTCGACGAAATATCGGTGTCCATGATTCCCGGATATCGTTGGCGCTACGACATCGCGCTGGACAGCGGCGCGGCGTTCGAGCTGTCCTTGGGTCACTTTCTTGGACCGGCCCGGGTCGAACTGGCGCTCGCTCAGCAGACGAACGACACCCGGCAAGTGTTTACCGGCATCAGCTACCGCGACGGCACCGCCATCAGGCCAAGGGTTTACGGCACGGTCGTCTCCAATGCGAGCGGCATGATCGACCAGGCGCGTGTGCGTACCCTGACCCTGGATGCCTACTACGACTTCTTGCACCTCTGGGGCGCGGTATCGCCCTACGTCGGTGTGGGTCTTGGATACTCCTGGGTGGAAATGGCGGGCGTGAGGTTTTCCACCGACTACCGCGACCTGTCATCCGGCGCGGCCCAGGTATACAACCCACCGCCCGCCTTCTACAACAGCTTGCAGGATGCCGACCTCAATGATTCCGGGTTTGCCTGGCGGCTGCATGTCGGGGCGGACTACGCGATCAGTCGCCGAACATCCTTGGGGATGAGAGTGACATGGTCGGCGAGCGAAGATATTGAAGTAACGGGCACCTACGAAACCCACCCAATGCATGAAGTGGATCCTGCTTTTGCGAATACCAATGAATTCAGCGGCGCACGCAGTTGGTCACTATTGTTTACGTTGAAGCGCGGCTTGGGCGAGTGATTGCGGTAATGGAAGCGCAATGTCGACTTCTCGTCAATCGCTAGCGCCCATTGCATGGCACGGGACATAAGCTCCTCCACGTACCGCTCCGAGTCATAGCTTGCAGCTTGCCCCGGGACCGGACGGCCAATCATCCGTCAACTCGAACACATCTCTTCACACTTCGCGCCCAATTCCTCCAAGGTCGCGCTCAAGCCCGCGGGCGAACAGATTTCGTTTGCTCCCCCTACCCCGAAATGATTAACATAGACGGTTCCTCCGCGAATTGGTACGCGGCGACTTGTTGACCCAGTTCCGGCACCCGCCGAAGGGTCACAAGCTCTTGCATCGCTTGCCGCGGTGGCGAAGAGCGATCAAGCGGTGAAACGAATCAAAGACGAAAGTGAAAAAACAAGAGAGCGCAATAAAACTAGGCTTGCCATCCGCGCAGGGACTCTACGACCCACGTCATGAACACGAGAGCTGCGGTGTTGGCTTTGTGTGTGACATCAAGGGACGCCCGAGCCACGGAATTCTTGAAGATGCCCGTCACATCAACTGCTGCATGGTACATCGCGGCGGCCTCGGCTACGAGGCGAACACTGGCGATGGCGCAGGCATACTGACCGGTCTACCGCACAAGCTTCTTGCGAGCTACGCCAAAGAATCTTTCAGGGTGACCTTGCCCGCGCCAGGAGAATACGGTGTCGGCAACGTATTTCTGCCCCGCGATGCGGACGAGCGGGCGCGGTGCATTAGTTTCATAGAAATGGTCATCACCGACGAGGGGCAGGAATGTCTCGGTTGGCGCGACCTTCCCCATGACGCTGTTCGCGCCGACCTCGGCTCAGCGGCCATCGCCTCCATGCCCCACCTGTCACAAGTCTTCATCAAGGCTGGACCAGGTTTCTCCGGCGACAAGCTTGAGCGCGCCCTCTACATCATCCGCAAGTACGCGAGTCGCGTGCTTCGTACAGACGAAGCCTTACGCGAGCGCATCACGTACTTCTGCTCGCTCTCATCGCGCGTGCTCATCTACAAGGGCATGCTCACACCACATCAGTTGTTTGACTTTTACGACGACCTCTGCGACGAAGACTTCGAGAGCCATCTCGCCATGGTGCACTCGCGATTCTCCACCAACACCTTCCCCTCCTGGGACCGCGCGCAACCCAACCGCTTCATGAGTCACAACGGCGAAATTAACACCCTTCTCGGCAACAGCAACTGGATGAACGCACGCCAAGGAGTGATGCGATCCGAACTCTTCGGTGAAGATCTCTCGAAGCTCTTTCCCGTCGTGGAACCAGACTGCTCCGACTCGGGCACGTTCGACAATGCCCTCGAATTTCTGCTCATGACCGGACGCACCCTGCAGGAGTCGATCATGATGATGATCCCTGAGGCATGGCAGCAACATGCGGAAATGTCCGAGCAGAAGCGGGCCTTCTATGAGTTTCAGTCCTGCCTCATGGAACCCTGGGACGGTCCCGCATCCATCGCATTCACCGACGGCCACTACATAGGCGCTGTACTTGACCGCAATGGACTCAGGCCGAGCCGCTACTACATCACCGACGATGACCGCTGCATCATGGCCTCCGAAGTTGGCGTGCTGCCGGTTGAACCAGAACGGGTGATCGAAAAAGGCCGTTTGCGCCCAGGACGGATTTTCCTGATTGATTTCGAAAAAGGGCGCATGATCCCGGACGAGGAGATCAAGATCGAATGGTCGCAGCAGCGGCCCTACGCCGACTGGCTCAAAGGACAGCGCCTCGACCTCGATGAGCTGGCGACACCTGACACAGATCAGGGTCTCGACGAGGAAACCCTGATCGAGCGCATGCAGGCCTTCGGTTACACCACCGAGACCATGCAATTCATGTTGCTGGACCTGGTGCGCGAGCAGCGCGACCCCTTGGGATCCATGGGCAACGATGCCGCGCTCGCGGTGCTCTCCGACAAGCCGCGCATGCTCTACGACTACTTCAAGCAGCGTTTCGCCCAGGTGACCAATCCGGCCATCGACTCGATTCGCGAAGAAGTGATCATGTCCCTCGAGTGCTACATAGGTCCGGAGGCGAACCTGCTTGAGGCAACTGAACAACACGCCCACCGTTTGCGCCTGCCGCACCCGATCCTCTCCAACCAGGAGCTCGAAACCCTCAAGCACATCAATCACCGCGGCTGGAAGGCCGGGGTTGTCGACATCACCTATCCCAAGGGGAGTGGCGAGGCCGGACTACGCGAAGCCTTGGAACGCATCGAGTCGGAGGCTTCACAGGCTATCCGAGACGGAATGAGCCTGCTCATACTCTCGGATCGCGCCATCGGCCCCGAGCGTATACCCATCAGCTCCCTGCTTGCGGTGGGCTCGGTGCATCAGCATCTGGTTCGTCAGCACGAGCGCACAAAGATCGCCCTCATCATCGAGTCTGGAGAGGCACGCGAAGTTCATCACCACTGCCTGCTGATCGGATTCGGCGCCGATGCCATCAACCCCTATCTGGCGTTCGAGGCATTAATGTATTCGCGCCGTTCCGGACTGCTTGATGATTGCGCCCACATACACAGCGAAGAGGACGTGGTCAAGGCCTATCGCAAGGGCGTGGCCAAGGGCATGCTCAAAGTCTTGGCCAAGATGGGCATATCGACCTTGCAGTCCTACAAGGGCGCGCAGATCTTTGAGGCGGTCGGCTTGGGTTCAGAACTTATGGAGCGCTGCTTCGCCGGTACCGCGAGCCGCGTGGAAGGCGTTGGCTTCGGTGTGCTTGCAACCGAAATGGAGCGGCGCCACGCGATTGGCTACCCCAATGGAAGCAATGGCTTCACCAAGGAATTGCCCAATCCCGGGGATTTTCATTGGCGAGCCGGCGGCGATGCGCACATGTGGGATCCAAACACCATTGGCAATCTGCAAGTGGCGGCGCGTACAAATTCCGAAGATGCCTACTGGCGCTTCTCGCGCCAGGTGAATGAAGAAAACACGCGCCGAGCCTCGCTGCGCGGCCTGCTCGAATTCCAGCCGATTGGCGACCCAATTCCTTTGGAAGAAGTGGAACCAGAAGCCGAGAT
>CAZNYE010000277.1:0-4245 GCA_964577185.1 uncultured Pseudomonadales bacterium
GCGACCTCCCGTGTGGAGTGTGGGATACCCCAAAGATTGGACAAAATCACTGCCGAATCGATTATGAAACAGTTTTTTTTGGGGGGGGTCGCAGCCATAATGAGAATTGCTGCTTGATCCGATAAGAGCACATGCCAAATAGATTCTTCAAGAGAATAGTCCCACTTTGCCCGGCCATGGTACTGGCATTCGCCAGACAATCGAGAGCCAGCGAGTATGATTACACTAATTGATTGTTCTGGATGTATCGAGCGATATGGCGGTGTCGCATCTCGCAGATATCGTATTGGTGACCCATGCGCTGTTCGTTGCCTTTATTGTTGGGGCATTGCTCTTCACTGTCGTCGGCGGCTGCCGCGGGTGGGCCTGGACGCGCAACCTATGCTTTCGATGTGTGCATCTCGCGGCCATCGGCATTGTCGTGGTGCAATCCTGGCTCAATGTGAAGTGTCCCCTCACCGTGCTTGAGATGCGGCTGCGCGCCAATAGCGGCCTCGAAATCTATGAGGGCGGCTTCATTGAATATTGGCTGCATCGAATCTTGTATATCGACGCGCCTGCATGGATGTTCATCGCCTGCTACACAACTTTTGGACTGCTAGTGCTCTGGGCATGGGTGCGCTTTCCGCCAGAACGCCCTAGCGGATAGCCTTCCGACGGGAAAAGCTGAGTTCACCACCGGGCAAACTCCAACGGAGGCTGAGTACGCAGACGCAGGCTGTATGAGCTTGGACTCCAATTGAACGCTCTACCGCGTCTTCCGCCAAAAGTCTGTTAACTGACCCGATTTGGTAGCCGACTCGCCGGCCGGTCTTTGATTCCCATGTGCTTTGTAAGCGCATAATCTATATTATGTTAAATAGAGATAAGCCACGCGGGATCCGGCGACCAGAGCGGCAAATCAAGAACAGGCCCCCCCCTTTCTACAAGCCTCAGAAGAGAAGCTAATCCTCGGCAAAACGAAGTGTGCCGCTCACGCTCCCAGAACGTTGTCCTGCCTGAAGACGCAATTGTTCAACCTGAATGCCATGGTCTGTCTCCACGCGTATGAGCCAATCGAGCACACATTCGAAGGATTGCTCCTGCAGTGTGACTAGAATGGCCTCAGATTCCTGATTGACGCGCAGAAGTTGTAGGCCGCAGCCACCTATCGAGGAAGTAAGGACGCGCGGCCGCAGCTCGCTCTTGGTTTGAGTTCTCGGTTGGGTTTCAAGCCAGACCAGCCTTCGCTCCCAAGCCCCGGCCTCTCTCTGGGCGTCTTCTCTCCATTCATCGAGCGGCGTGAGAAGGACGCTCCAGAGAAGCCATAGTCCCACGCCGGATAAGGCGATGGCGATAAGTATTCTCTCCCTAGGGCTGCGTTGTAGCGTCCAACTCCTCAGTGTTGCCTTGATGCCGCCGATTGGCTGGAAGATCCGCGATACGCTGGCGTTCATTGCCCTGCCCCGACAAGTCTCAGACGAGCACGGACGCCTTCGGCGGTTTGCGTCGCCCCAAGCATATCGGCCTCCTGAAAGGCGTCCTGCGCCTCGTTGGAAAAATCATCTAACACATCGTAGTTGCTCACCAGCACCTCTATGTCGATGGCACCAGATCCAGATTGATATGAAAGAGTCCGCAAGCTTGCGCCATGAGCTTCGGACACCTGCGAGAATTGGGCGAGGAGATTGAGAAAATCTCGTGTTTCCTGACTGCGACTTCCCTGTTCGCGATGAATAAGCCTCACAACCTCATCTGAATTCTGCAACCCGTCAACCAAGGAGATGGACTCTTCCTGAAGCCCTTGTGTATGACTGAGCGCATTGAATCCAATAATCAAATCAGAAGTGAATAGCAAGATTAAGAAGCTCGCCGCAAGTGCAAGAGGCAATCTCCATGTTCGCTCGCGTTGACCAGGCGCTACGGGTTCAAAGTCGGCTACCAAGAGGTTAATTTCATTAATGGGCGAGGAAACCAGTTCCGCCAAGGGGCTTCGAGCGATTCTCCTTTGCGTCATGGTCACGTCAGGAAGTGCGAGGCCATCAAGGGCCTCGACGCCGTCATTTGTCAGCACCTCCAATTGCAAGGCAGGGTTTGATTCATCAGACTGTTCAATGATTAAGTTTATACAAATGATTGCATCTTGGCGTGGCGCTTCAAGCGCTGAGCGTGCAGTTCGAATGAGAATCCTATCCCCGTCCATAAGTACGCCAATGCTGCCTTCTCTGGCTTGTAGCAACGTTGCATCCGAGTAGGCAGCAATGGGAGAGATACCGTATTCGGAAACCACTTCTAGCAAGAGATGCAGAAGGGATTTCGAAATGCCAAGGCAACTTAGATGTTCCCCGTTCCTTTGCCCTATTGCGAAATGCATGCTTTCCACAGACTGAGCCACGTGCTCTTCCGCGATAAATGGCAACGCCTGTCTGAGGCTGCGGGCACTCATGGGAGGTACTTCGAGCCGCAGATGAATGCACTCACGAGCGGCGAGCAATAGGCTCACTTCATCCGGTTCTGAAATGAGCGCTGAGCGAATACTCTCCAAGTCCCCCCTTCCCTCTAGGCGCGACCCAGGCGCTATTCGGCACCAGCGCCATTCCCTGTGCACGAAGGCGCTCGTACCAAGCTCGCTCAGATCATCAAACCAGATAAAGAACATCACACACTCTCGAGATTGCGGCCGAGCAAATGCATGTTTCCATCATCAGGGTTTCGATACAGCCAGGATTCCATCCGCGCCCTATTGCCTTCGATTTCAACCTCCGCCCACACAGCAAAGTAGTTGCTGGTAACGACGAAGAAGGCACTTCCCTTCCCGGCTTCAAGTTCAGTTACTTCATCAACGCTTGTATATTCACGATCATTCGAGGTGATGGACTCGGCGACTGCCGAAGACACGCCAAGTGCTTCGAGAAGATCCGCACCCACCGTGTTGATGTTGATCTGAAGTGTTGTGCTTGGCAGGGCGATTAGGAGTGGAGAAAGTTCCGCGTAAGGTAGCTCAATCATTGACGGAAGAAAACGAATCTCGCTCGCGTGCGCGGCGAGCGCGTTCGCACTGCGAAGCGGAGGTTCGTGCAGCAAGAGCTCCATGTCCTCAGCACCGGGGATTCTGGAATCAATGTCCTCATCGATCCAATCGAGCCACTCCGAAGCGACCGCGAAAGGGATCTCCTGGGCCTCCAGAATTGATTGAAAGGCGGCATCTTGGGAATCCAGCGCATTCAGGTTGAATTTCGATTGCAGGTCCCAAACGCGCATCTCAATCGTGCCGCCAGGCACTCTAAAGGGAGGGGGCTCGGTCGCCCAATCCTCAACCTCTGAATCGAAAACCCTGGATTCTTCGTCCTGCCAATCCTCAACAAGTAGCTGCCTTGCATATTGCTCGGCTCCCAGCAGGTATTCCTGCGCTTGAAGGCGAAAGCTCGCTCCGCTCATGCCTGCGACCACCAGGGTTTGCCGAGACACCATCTGCCATGCAATTGCCGCAAGCACGGCAGTGACCGCCAGCACACTGATCAGCACAACCCCCGATTGCCTGTCATTGACTCTAACCATCCTGTTCCTTCTCCTCTGGCTTCTCATCGGATACGTGGGTCTCATTTCGCACAGGGGTTTCGGCGGCGCTCCCAGCTCCAACAGGCATTTGACCTGGTAGGTCGATGACGCGAATCAGTTCGCCGTATCCATTCACATGAAGCAAAATGCGCAGGCCTTCGGGCGGCTCTTCTTCTTCGTCAGCCAGGATGGGTGGCTCACCGGTCAGGATTTCTGAAGCAGTGATAGGTTCAAATGCTATCCAGGCTACTGAGTCGATGATGGTCTGAATTCGAGGCACAGACTCTGGGGCGCGGTCAAGGACATCCCAATAGGCACGTAGAAGCGCGTCTTCCTCTACCCAAAATCGTACTCTCTGCAGCTCGCTGCGCGAATGTTCGGCCGGATTAGCCCATCCTCGCCGAGTGAATTCAAGACTGTCCTCGTTCACGAGCAGGGCAGGATTGACATCACCAAATTCATCCCTCACCTGCCTTGGAATATACTGCGACACATCTCTGCTTATCCGGCCAAGTCCGCGCTCTATGTCAACGAGTCGGTCACCGAGCCGCGTCGAAACATTCTGCGCATCCACCGCCTGATAGAGCAGAGTTCCCGCGGTGATGGAAACTAGGCTGAAGATCGCCAAGGCAATGAGCATTTCCAGAAGAGTGAATCCAAGATGTTGAGATATATGCACTTTCATCTCTTAGTAGCGACCGACGTATC
>CAZNYE010000278.1:0-2844 GCA_964577185.1 uncultured Pseudomonadales bacterium
CGCACACACCGCAAAACACGCGCAGGTTCTTATCGGAAGAGGCGTACTCGCGGACGGCCTCTTCGCCGCTCGAGTAGCGAAACAGAGAGCGTTCCACACCCGCAAAAGTGGCAAAGGCCGCCCCATGCAGCCGCCGACACTGCGAGCAGTGGCAATGACACATGTCTTCAATCGGCCCATTGACCTCGAAGCGGACGGCGCCGCACTCACATCGACCTCGCAACATCCTCTCCACTCTCCAGTTCGTTCTGTTCTTCAATCTCGTCGCGCCACTCACTGAGATTCATTTCGATGGCGGTGAATCCACCCACCCAGAGTATCTCGTCCCAGAGATACAGCCAGTGACCGAGGGATGCCCACCATACGCCAACACCCAGTATGACTAGGTATGCGCAGGTCTTGATCCGATTGAGGCCAGAGATTAGCGCGCTTTTTCCGATACCGCGTTCCTGAATGCGCACGACTACCTCGATCAATGCAATGATAACTATCCAAAGGGTCACTTCAGCAAAGTCGACCCAGGCGAGCTGGCGCTCCAACGCAAGGCCAGTGGTGTCGGCGATCACGTTTTCACTCGCCAGAAAGACGAATGATGAGTCAGAAGAGAGCTCTGCACAGTTCTCTGAAGTGATCTCGGTGTACTCGATGTTATAGGTGAAAAAGTACGACTTGTCATGAAGCTCGCACAGGTGAGACGCACCCTCCACCGGCACAATGGAAATGAGCTGGAAGGCGTAATGACCAAAGGTGAAGATCGTATAGGCGATCATCAGGCAACAGAGCAATCGCGCCGAGTGCAGAACCAACTTGACACGCTTGGTGAAGTGCCGGTCCTCGAGCACGTAGGTTTCGAGTTCCAGCATGATGATGAGAATGAACCAGGCCGATTCATCAATGGTGGTGGCGAATTCCCTCAGCCATCGGAACAAACTGCTGTCCCGAGTTTGCGTGAGCAACGCCCGCGCCAAGTCATCTGCAATGTAAAAGCCGAAATTGACGATCAGCAGAAAGTAGACGACCCACTTGAAAATCTGCTGCAGCCGGTGGATGTTCCAGTTGCTATAGACTGAAGATCTCGACATTATTCACATATTCGGGGGCATGTTGGAATCCATTGCCCGATCAATCATCCAACTCTTTCGCGCTCGACGCAAAGACCTTTCTTGTTTGCCTAGTGTATAAGCATACGCGCTTCTCCCGACATGACTGAATTCGACGTGCTAGTAATTGGGGCGGGTCACAACGGCCTGACCTGCGCCGCCTATCTTGCCAAGGCTGGTCTCAAAGTGAAGGTTTTGGAGCGCAGGCCGGTTGTCGGTGGCGCGGCGGTCACGGAGGAGTTTCACCCGGGCTTTCGAAATTCGGTTTATTCCTACGCCATTAGCCTGCTGCAACCCAAGATCATCCGCGATCTTGAACTCGAAAAGCATGGCCTGCGGATTCTTGAGAAACCTGCCGGGACGTTGAGCTTGTTGCCTGACGATGGCCGCAGGATTCGCGCCCGCGCCGTGGCGGCCAATTTGCATCCTCAGACACTGTTATTGAAGCTCCTTGACCCATCCCTGCTTGACGAGGCGACACGCAGGCGCATAGAGAGTTATCGCAGCGAGTCCGGGAGCTTCCGGATGAACCTCGCGCTCTCGGAGCTTCCTCGATTCTCGCATTTCAAATCTGACGACGACTTTCACTTCAAAGGCACCGTCGAGGTGAGTCCGTCACTCGACTATCTCAGCGCGGCCTATTCGGATGCGAAAACCTCCGGATGGTCCCAGCAACCTGTGATCGCCCTGCAGATACCCTCGGTGCAGGATGATTCCCTGTGCCCTCCGGGAAGCCATGTCGCGAGTCTCTTCTGCCAACAGTTTCGAAGACACCTGCCAGACGGACACTCATGGGATGATGTCAAGGACGAGGTAGCGGACCTGATTGTGGATACGCTCGATCAATATGCGCCGAACCTCAAGCGGTCTATCGTGGGAAGGCAGATCAAGTCACCACTCGATATAGAGCGCGACCTCGGCATGGTGGGTGGAGATATTTTTCACGGCAGCCTGCATCTCGATCAACTCTATTCATTAAGACCTGTTCCGCGATATTCTGGCTACCGAATGCCGGTTGATGGCCTGTACCTATGCGGTTCTGGCGCCCACCCGGGCGGTGGGGTGACGGGGCTGCCCGGACATCATGCGGCAGCGCGCATACTTGGCGACAGGCGTCGCTGGTCCTAAAGGAACAGGATGGATGAATTCACAAGTCACACAGTCTCAACTTGATGCCTTCTGGATGCCGTTTACCGCCAATCGGCAATTCAAGAAGGATCCGAGAATAATCGTGGCGGCCGAGGGTTGCTACTTCACCGACGATGACGGGCGAAAGATCTTTGACGGGCTCTCCGGCCTGTGGACCTGTGGCCTCGGGCACAATGTCACTCCCATATCTGAAGCGATCGCCGAACAAGCCAAGACGCTCGACTATAGTCCGGCGTTTCAATTTGGACACCCCAAGGCCTTCGAGCTTGCCGAGCGGGTGCGCGACTTCATGCCGGGTGGGTTAAACCGGGTCTTCTTCTGCAACTCAGGCTCTGAAGCCGCAGATACAGCGCTCAAATTCGCACGCGGCTATTGGCGCGCCAAGGGCAAACCTTCAAAGACGCGCCTGATTGGACGTGGCAAGGGCTATCACGGCGTCAATTTTGGTGGTATCAGCGTTGGTGGCATAGGCGGCAATCGGGCCGCTTTTGGCGAAGGAGTGGCGGCTGATCATCTCAGGCACACCTGGTTGTCGGAGAATTACTTCGTTCGAGGGCAACCGGAATTCGGCGCGCACCTCGCCGATGAACTGCTG
>CAZNYE010000279.1:0-9732 GCA_964577185.1 uncultured Pseudomonadales bacterium
AACGAGCTACGCAGGCTGCAGGCAAACCTCAACATGGGGCTGCTCGATGCCGCCGGGATGGACGACCTCCTCACCGCCGTAGAACTTGCGAAGCGCCTCAACGCTTCTGGTGGCACCTCACCAACCGGCGCGGATGCCTACAAGGCCGGTGCCTACGCCGAAGCCGACGATGCGTCGGGCCAGATTGCCATAGAAGTCACCGGCTCCATCGCCGATGGCGATTACGCCGCCGAGTTCTCTCGGCCAGCATACGCGGACTTTGCCAATATGCAGAGCGAAACCGTTCGATGGGAGGACATTTGATCGAGAATCCTTGGGCGTAGGGCATGCGGGAACGCTACACTAGCCTGCCAATCGAGCCAAACCCTATGTTTATTCAATCCAAACGATCCGCAGAACGAATCGGCCAGCGCTCGGCGCATGGAAACCCTGCCTTTTCAATTTTGGAATTGCTGCTGGTGCTGGCCATTAGCTCCATCCTTGCAACAGTCGCGGTAGTGCTCTACAGGGACTACGTCGAGACTGCGCGCCTCGGTGTGCTCGATGCCACCATCGCCAGCATCGAGCCCTTTCAAGAGGCACACAAGCTGAATAAGGGAAACTACGCAGAAGGATCTTGGCACCATGAAAGCGAGGGTGACCAGAGCCTCTTTGAAGCCATCGGCTGGCGTCCCACAGAGGAAGATTCGGATCATGTTGTCAGGGTGAGCCTCGTCGAAGACGGCTTCCAAGTGGTCGCAAGCAACGCATACGGTGAATCCCTGTGCCGAGAATACCCTTCACGCAAAATTTGTGACGGCTAGCTCATCCGGTGACTAGCAACTCACGCGAAAGAAATTTCTCTCCGCCGGTCATATCAAGTGTGGCAATGCCTGAGGTGCGAGAGTCATCTGACGTAACTAACCAAGGAACAATCGGTGCAATTTGACTTTATGACAGGCAGCATGACTTGGTCCGAGTCTGCCAATCTCGCCAAGAGTCTCGAAGGCGCGGGCTTCTCAGGCATGCTGTTCACGGAAACCGGTCAAGTGCCGTGGATGATGATTGCGTCGGCGGCATCGGCTGCCCCGAAGCTATCCTTCTCCACCGGAATCGCCGTGGCTTTCCCTCGTAGTCCCATGATCTCGGCACAGATCGCCTGGGAGATGGCGGGCAACACCGAAGGCAGGTTTCGGCTCGGGTTGGGTAGCCAGGTGAAGGGCCATGTGGTCCGGCGCTATGGCGCACTCTGGGACAAGCCCGCGCCGCAAATGGAGGATTATGTGCAGGCCTTCCAAGCCTGCATTCGAGCTTTTCGCCGCGAGGAGCGTCTCAACTACGAGGGGCGCTATTATTCGCTCACTCTGTTACCCGACCAGTGGACCCCGGCCCAGCACGAATTCGGAAACATCAAAATCGATATCTCAGCGGTCGGACCTCTGATGTGTCGCATCGCCGGTGAACTGTGCGACGGCCTGCATGTCCACCCCATGCACTCCATGCCCTACATACAGAACCGACTGCTACCGGCCGTAATGAAAGGCGCCACACATGCGGGGCGCGACGCATCCGATGTGGAACTGATGATTCCGGTGTTCACCATTGTCGGAGATACGCCCGAGGAGCGAGCGCATCTCAAGAACATTGCTCGCACCCAAGTTGCCTTTTACGGTTCGACCCCCAACTACGCCTTTCAATTCGAAGACCTTGGATTCCCCGGTGTATCCAAGCGTTTGAGAAAGCTCATGCGTAGCGGAGACATGAAGGGCCTCTCCGAAACCATTAGCGATGAGATCTTGCATCACTTCTCGGTTGAGGCGCGCTGGGATGACATGGCCGACTCACTGATAAGTCGCTACGAAGGTGTGGCATCAAGGATTGTGACCTATCTCGCGCGTGAAGACTTGCGTCGTCGTCCAAGAAACCTCGAAAAGTGGGGAGAAATCGCGCAGGCGGTACGTAGCGCCTGAGGAAGCTCGTTTCAAACCCTGGCACCAACAAGACACAAACACACCACAGGAGCATCGACCAGTGAAACTCGGCGCCATCCTCGGAATCCTCGCTGATCCAAGCAACCCGAAATCCTTGGCTGAACAAGCTAGGGCCTACGCCGACCAGGGATACGGCAGCCTTTGGGCGGCGCAGTCCATAGGCCGCGGCTTCATGGTGCAGGATCCCCTGTTGAGCTTGGCCGTGGCTGCGTCAGTCACAGACGATCTGCTACTTGGAACCGCGATTCTGCAGGTGCCCCTGTATCAATCCGTCGATCTCGCACACAGGCTCCTCAGCTTGAAGCAGATTGCGGGAGACAGGTTCATCTTCGGCGTCGGCGCAGGTTCCACCGAGAAGGACTTCCAAGCCTTTGATCGCGACTTCGCCAATCGCTTCGAGCACTTTCGCGGGATGCTCAAGCATTTGCGCGAGATGCTTGAGACGGGCAAGCTAGGAGAGGTGGACCTGACCCCCTGGCCAACAACCCTTGGCACACCGAAGCTCTACCTGGGGAGTTGGGACAAGGGCATCCGACGCGCTGCAACGGAGTTCGATGGTTGGATCGCTTCAGCCATGTACCGGAGCATTGAACAAATCGAAGTGGCTGCACGGGAATACCACCAAGCAGGCGGCCAAGCATCCGTGATTTCAAGCATCATCGTAAGTGCGGATACAGACCTCGGAGAGCTCAAAGACAGATTTCAACGCTTCTCGGCCATGGGATTTGATCATGCGGTGATTGTGAGAACGCCCGGTGCAGCCTCCCCTGAAGAGGTTCGCAAGCTACTGCCGTGAGCCAGAAGAGTCGCGCACAGCTCGCACGAATATGGAGCAGCGCGGGCATAGCGCCTGAAGCACTTGACCGCCCAGACCTACCCGACGGGACTTCCTGTCTGACCAGATTCGCTGACGATTGGGGCGAAATCAGCAGTTGTCTAAGACGAGAGCACCTCAAGCGATGGCTGTTCACCGAGACGGAGCAAAAGTTCTCCGAGACCGCTGCTTGAACCAACCATCGGCGCGCTCAGTCGCTCAAACTTACGTCTAAGCCGCTTCTCCTGCAAATTCAAGTCCGTGCAGGGGATACTGCTATCCCAGTGTGCTTCATGAGTCTTTTGATCATGATCGACACAGATGACACTGGTCTGCATGCCGGTCATCTGAGTACTCATCTCAACGCTCACCCGCTGAAGAGCCGACTGCACGTCGTCGCGACAGATCACCTCATCGACGTAGGTTTCCGGATCGCTGGTATCCATGCCCAGCCAAGCGAGAGCCGCATTCGCACACAGACTGAACTTGCCTTCAAGACCAGTGCGAGGCGCTTCAATGCCGCACACATCAAGCAGGTCTGGGTGCACGCGCAGCTCGGTGCTTTGGATGCTGAAGGCATCGAGCTTGTCACGCGATTGCAGGATGCTCTCAATCGACGCATGGGTGAGGTGACAGGCGGCGTGAAACTTGAAGAGAGAGTCCAATATCAACCATTTGTCCGCTAGCCCATTGAGCTTGGATTCGTCGATTTCCCCGACTCCCGCGGCTTGGATATAGCCCTGGTTCCCATTGATCGCGTCTGGGTTGGCGGTGAATCCTCGCGCCGCCAGGCGTGCCGCGATCAAGCCTCTCTCCGCGGCCTGACCCGCATGATATGGCTTGGTCATGGTACCGAAATTCGCTTTCAAACCACTTGCCGCCGATGCAGCCAATGCCATGGCGGTGGCATATGCTTGTTCGTCGAGCTTCAACAGGTGCGCAACACCCGCAGCCGCACCAAAGGTGCCAAAGGTTCCGGTGGCGTGCCACCCCTTGCGATAGTGTTGAGGCCCGATTGCGTTTCCGATTCTCCCCTCGATCTCAACACCCACAACGAAGGCGGTGATGAGCTCCGCGCCCGAAGCACCAATCTCCTCGGCCATCGCCAGTACAGCCGGAAAGAGTGGCGCGGTGGCGTGGCACATGACCCTCGCATTGGTGTCGTCATAGTCGAGTGCGTGTCCGCTTGCGCCATTCAGGAGAGCCGCCGTCGCAGGTTCCAGGGTCAGATTTGAACCGAGTATCCGGCAACGCCCCTGGCGGTGAGAAAACTCGTCGCGCAGTATGCTTGACAATTGTTCGCGACTGCCGGCAAGCGCGCAGCCAAACCAATCAAGTGCGCATTGGTGCGCAACCCTGCTGACGTTTGCCGGCAAATTGTAGTACATGAGCTGCCTTGCCGCTTCGATTTCGGTGGCCATGGTGGCAACCTTGAAGCGTATGGCCTGGAAGTTTGCAATCGGCTGGCCGAATTGCACACGCTCCTTGGCGTAGTCCATCGCCACCTGCAATGATCCGCAGGCGAGACCAATTGAACGTGCGGCCGTGTGCGCGCGAGCGACTTCCAGTCCCTGCTGAATACCCACGAATCCCGAATTCCCGGGACCTCGGCCGCCCCATTCGCCCTCCGGATTTTCGAATGCTGGGACACGCACATTATCGAAGGCCAATTCATAGGTCTTCCAGCCGTGATAGCCGATCTTTGGAATGGGCGCGCCAGAGACACCTTTCGGCAATTCACCACGTGGCTTCTCCACGGGAATTCCTTTCATGCCCGCTTGACGCTCGTCCCGGTCGGTCTCAACGCGGCAGACCACATGAATGAAATCAGATTCATCAGCGAAGGTGCACCAGTACTTGTTGCCATTGATGACCCACTCATCGCCTTCCCGACGCGCCCGGCAACTCACCGCTGCCATGTCCGACCCGGCATTGGGTTCCGACATCGCAAAGGCACCCAGATAATCGCCTCGCGCCATACGGGCAATCTTCTTCCGGCGCTCGTCCCCGAAGCCGGGTATGGACCTATAGAACCCATTGCCGCGAGCGATGATGGAAGCCACACTCATCCAGCCGCGTGAAAGCTCTTCCGCCACCAGGCAATACTCAAACACACCGAGGCCCAGACCTCCAAGCTCCTCTGGGATCAAGATCCCGAAGTATCCGAGCGCTCCCATCTTGTCAATGAGATCCCTTGGAATCTGACCCTTTTCCGGATCAAGCTTGTTGGCAACGGGCACCACTTCGTCACGAGTAAATTCGCGCGCCGACTGCTGTATGAGCTTGCGCTCCTCGGTCATGTAGCCGCTGCTCTCGCTCATTCGATCATTCCGACTTGACGCGCACCCTCCTTGGCATCTGGCGCTGTGGCGTCTTCCAAGTCCGGGAACACCAGATCCGCATCCGATTTGACGGCCTTTTCCACCAGCCTCGCGTTGGATGCCGGGACAGCGAGTTCAGATCTTCTCGATCTAGGTGTCATGTTGATTCCTACTGATGCCAAATTCGTTCAGGACCTCTTCAGAGTGCTCGCCAAGCAGCGGCGGCCGGCGATAGAGAGTTGTGGGCGTACCCTGAAACTTCATCGGGCTCCCGGCGATGGCGACTTCCGGGTTGTTGCCGGGAAGCTCGAATCGACGAATCATCTGACGCGCCGCTACATGGGGGTCACGAAAAATATCTTCGGCCTTGTTCACCGGTCCACAGGGCACTTCCCCGCCAATCTCTTCCATGACCTCTTGCTTGCTGCGTTTGGATGTCCAATTGGATACCACCTCCTCCACAAACTCTAGATTGGAGGAGCGCACAAATGCGTTCTGGGTGCGCTCATCGTCTATAAGGTCTTCGCGCTGCATGACCTCGCAAAGTCTTCTCCAGTGATGCGGACCGAGCGCGGCGATCGCCACTTGCCCGTCATTTGTTGGGAATATGCCAAAGGGCGCCAGATTCGGATGTTGGCGGCCTCTGGCCGGCAGTTGCTTCTGCGCATAGCCGTAATTCGTGATCAGGGTTTCATTCAGTGCCAAGGTGGCGTCATACATGGCCACGTCCATGAACTGCCCCTCGCCAGTCGCGCGAGCGCTGTGCACCGCCGCCAAATGACCGAGGGCCAGGAGGGTGCCAGGGTAAATGTCGCCCACGCTTACACCGCTCGGATAGCCACCATCACCGGGACCCGTGATGCCCGCGATCCCGCCCATGGATTGCGCGACTATGTCGAAGGCCGGCCAGTTCGCATAGGGACTTTCGCCGGTACGCGGATCGCCGAATCCTCTGAGCGCGCCGTAGACGATCTTGTGATTGCGCTTGCTGACCAGCTCATAGCCAAGGCCAAGGCGGTCCATGACCCCCACGCGCATGTTCTCAACCAGCGCATCGGCTTGCTCGCAAAGTTGAAGCAATACCTCGCGGTCTTCCTCTTGCTTGAGGTCAAGCACAAGACTGCGCTTATTGCGGTTAATGCTGGCAAAGTATCCGCCGAAATCGACCCCTGCCTTCTGCTCTGCCCCTGCATTGGCATAATCAGGCGGCAGCGGCGCAATGCTTCTCGACATATCACCCTGGGGTGGTTCGATCTTGATGACATCCGCACCCAGATCGGCCAAAAGACCGGTCCCGAACGGACCAGCCAGGGCATGAGTGCAGTCAATGATCTTGAGATCAGTCAGCGGGCCCGTGCGTTCGCTCACGACGCATCCGACTTAGGTCGCCTCTTTAAGAGTACCCGGCGTTCGCCTTCAAACACCACTTCGTCCTTTTGATTGAGGCCCCAGTGTTTGAAACAGACAACGCCGCCCTCTTCGGTCTCTTGCGTACTGAGTACTTCAGTGTATGCGTAGACCGTATCACCATGGAAAACCGGTCGCTTGAAGCGGATCTTGTCCAGACCGAGTTCCTTGAGCGCATTCTCGGAGGTGTCCTGCGTGGCGAGTCCAATCACCATGGACGCGGTGATGAACCCGAACACAAGACGCTGGCCAAAGGGTGTGTCCTTCATCCTGTGCTCATCCCAATGCCCCGAGGCGGTGTTCATCACCAGCTTGGTGAGCATTTGGTTTTCAACCTCGTCTATCGTGGTGCCGCGCGCGTGCTTGATGCGCCGACCCACCTCAAAGTCCTCGAAATAGGTGTTGCCTCCCGTCAGGCCCATCCTTGCCCCCTCCGCTTGGCCACCAGGTTCGTCCGCGTGTAGCGCACCACCATCTTCCCTGTCTGCTTGGTTCCGAGCGTAAGCCAGGTCACGATTCCGTTGTCAGGGCGCGATGTGGATTCGCGCATATCTACGACCTCGCTCGAACAGGTCAAGGTATCGCCGGGATAAAAGGGCACACCGAATTCGACTTCATTGACACCGAGGAAAGGGCCTCCCGCCTCCGACAAGTCTTCAACGGAAAGGCCAATCGCAGTCGCGAGCACCAACATGGGATCCACCACCAAGTCTTGGTGCCCTTGCGACCTGGCATATTCGGCATTGACATAGAGGGGACAGTATCGCAGCGCAATTGAGGAAAAGAAGGTCGCATCGCCGGCCGTGATGGTCCGTCCCCAATGGTGCTCAAAGACCTGCCCGACCTCAAAGTCTTCGAACCGATGCCCCCTGTGCCAGGTCTCAAAGGCGGAAAAGTCTGGGTCGCTCAATGGTTGATTCTCGTGTTGTTGCTTGCGGGGATTTGAGGAGCGCCTTGGCGAGCCTCCGGGCGGGGAGTATCCCACAGATTTCGTCGTGCATTCGCGAGAGTGCAATTGATGAAGCCGCATTTGGGAGCGCACCGCCCGCAGAACAGTCATGGAAGATTTCCGCCTCGCCTGTCCAGTTTCCTACAAGCCATCAGGACTATCTCTGCAACGCACTGCCGCGACTTCATGTTTGATCATGCCAGCAGCTCTCATTCTGGCGCCTGACCTCGCTCGCATGAACATTCGGGTAACTGAATTGGCGCGTTTCGAGCAGAAAACACGGCCGTCGCTTCACCAACAGTGAGGTCGGTCGCCAGAACGAGCACTGCACCGAAGATCCCCAACAACTTACTTTTCATCAGAGGTATACTTATGAAAGCGCAGGCAGAACAACTCAGAATCATGTCCGAGACCATGACAAGCTCTGGATTCGATCAACGGCAGTCCAATGCCGTCATCGAATCTGTCGCGCTCGCGATGGAGACCTTCGCGGTCACACCAGAAGTCTTGGAAACACGACTCGAAAAGCAAACCGAGCACATTCTAACCATCGTCAGGGTCCAGGGCGATGACATCAAAGCCTTGAAGACAGACATGGCCAATCTCCAGACTGGCATGCTCAATCTCCAGACTGGCATGCTCAACCACCAAAGAAGCATGTTTCGCCTTATGATCGCTGTCATGGCGATCCAGATCGGCACAATCCTAGGATTGTTCGGCACGTTCTCCGCGCAGTTTCCGCCGCCGTAACTAGGCCTTGCGGGCGCTTTCATTCGAAACACTTGGTGAAGCCAAGAATCCGGCCATCATGCTGCCGCACGGATTCATGTCCTGCAACGCGCCATGGATGCGCAATGGATGCTGAATCAAGACGACCTATCAAGAACTCACCGTCTGGTCATGGTCGAACTCTGGGGGCACGGCAAATCCCCGGCATCGCAACTACGCGAGGATCATTCAATCTCCGCTAATCGCGAAGTGCGGGCGTTCTTTCTTGAAGACGACCCATTACACTACGCGCATGAGTAAATTCTTCAGCGCACCCGTCCTCAACTCCCCCTACGAGCCGCCAACACGGCACTGGGAACTTGATCCTGGCCGCAGACCAACTGGGGAAGTGATTGAAGCGCGTCGAGAGGCGAAGTACCTGACCGCGGTACCGATGGCCAAAGGCAGTGCTCCAGACCTCTTGTCGGACATGAACCAAGAAGACAATCCAGCACACAACCCTATTCCGATCATCAACGAAATCCGCAGCCGTCTTGATGCGTGGCGGAGGATGCCAGCAGAGCGCTGCGGGGTGACTCCTACGACCGCAAGGCTACTTCGCCATTGGCGAGCGCACGAGTTTCAATCTAGGCGCCCGTTCTACTGCCAAATCGAAGCGGCGGAAACGGCCATTTGGCTCGCAGAGGTCGCCGGATGTCCAAGCAGCGGCCCGCGTGCGCATGAAGACATTCGCAATCACCTGCAAGGCGCCAACGAGTATGCGAATGCGGACCTCTATCGAATTGCGCTCAAGCTCGCCACCGGTGCTGGCAAGACGACCGTCATGGCCATGCTGATCGCCTGGCAGACCCTGAACGCAGCGCGCATGCCAAACAGTCCCCGATTCACGAACGGATTTCTGCTTGTGACCCCAGGTATCACTATCCGTGATCGCTTGGCCGTACTTAAGCCTAACCACCCAGAGAACTACTACAAGAAATTCGAGCTCGTCCCTAGCGACATGCTGCCGCTACTTGGAAGGGCGAAAGTCGTCATCACCAACTTTCATGCATTCGGTCTTCGAGAACGGAGCAAGTCGAGCGGCAAGAATAAGGACCTGCTACAAGGCCACGGCACCGAAATTCTCACGAAGGAATCCGAAGGGCAGATGCTCTCCAGAGTCTGCTCGGACCTCCTGGCAATGAAAAATGTGATGGTTATTAACGATGAGGCGCATCATTGCTACCGCGAGAAACCGGGAGAATCGGAAGAAGGTGCCAAGGTTGCCGAGGAAAAGGACGAAGCGAGACGTAACAAGGATGCGGCAAGGCTCTGGATTACCGGCATCGAAACCCTGAAGCGCAAAGTCGGTGTGCGATATGTCTTCGACCTCTCCGCAACACCTTTCTTCCTTAGCGGCTCCGGGTATCGGGAAGGCACCCTCTTTCCCTGGACCATGAGCGACTTTTCGCTGTTGGACTCCATCGAGTGTGGCATAGTCAAGCTGCCGCGAGTACCGGTTGCCGACGATGTCTCCACTAGCGACATGCCGCGCTTTCGTGA
>CAZNYE010000280.1:0-4848 GCA_964577185.1 uncultured Pseudomonadales bacterium
GCACGGCCCAGTGCTTGGCACCATAGAATTCGACGATGCCAATGCGGTCGTGCGGCTGCATGCGGCGAACGGCGATGCGCGCGATCTGTTTCGCGAGTTCAATACGCGTGCCGGCCATGGAGCCAGAAGTGTCCACGATGAGGGCGAGTCCCACGCTGGGGTCACTGACATCCTCATCTCCCTCGATCTCCACAGGAAACAGCTCCGCGATATCGCGCGTCGCATAACCGCCATCACCAAAGGCAGCTTCACCGCCGCTGACGAACAGGCCAATTCCATCTTGCTGAACGGCATGAATGATGGACTGTTCGGCCGCTTCGTCCAAGATACGCGCTGGAAGATCATCAAGCATGACGACGGCGTGGTCGGCGAGCGGCGTTTCCGCGAGTGCTTCGGGAATGATCGATCGCACTTCGAATCCTGCCCCGAGCACCTGCCGGAGCATTGCTGAGGCGCCCACCTGTCTTCCATCGACATACAGCACCCGCACCGGATCGTCGACGATGAGTAGCTGACTTCGCGCGTTGTTGTCGATATTCGGGTCGTCACCCGTGGGCGCCACAAGCTCGGCGGTGATCTCGTAAAAGCCCGGCATTGGCGCCTCGAACTTGGCATGGGCGAGGCATTGGCCGTCACAGTCAAAGGCTGATGAGCGCGCGATTTCTTCATTCTCACGACGGAGTGTCAAGACCAGACCTTGGCCGCGCCCCTGAACGAGTGCCTGTGCGCGCACCGACTCATCCGGACGTACCCGCGGGAAGTCGAGCGAGATCAATGCCGGATCCCGCGCGCCGCCGACAAGCTGATAGGTGTGCACCGGAATCTCGCGTTCCAAGAGCTCTCCAACGGCCCGGCTCCAGTGCCGATTGGTGGCGAGCCCGTCAGAGACCAAGGTCACCGAACCCTGCTCGCCGGTCGGCACGCTACGAGCGGCGAGCTCTAGCGCATCGCCGAGCGGAGAGGTGTCCTCGGACGTTTCTTGAAGCCATAGAATGGGATGATCCAGGTCCATCCGGCTACCTCCGCCGAGTTGTATCAGGGACACCTGGTCGCTGGCTTCAAGATCCCGAAGCAGATGGTTGGCCACTTCAATCGCCTCTTCACCAGCGGCCAGCGAAAGGCTTGGTGACTGATCGAGAATAATCGCATGATGCTCGCGTGCCATATTGGTGAGCAGAACCGGACGCATCAGCGCCAGAATGATGAGCGCGAAGATGAGGCCGCGAATAGCAAAGTGAACCGGATCCCTGCGGCCCTTCGGCAACCACCACAGAAGCGGCAGCAGAAACAGCAGATAACCAGCGAAGGGATTGAGGAATGAGAGTTGCATCTATCAGGGAATCAACCCGCGTCGGTATAGGTACCACTCGAAGGCCAGCAGCAGGCCGATGAACAATATGAGCAGGGTCATGAGGCTTGAGGAGGTCAGCGCGGTCGAGGTACCCAATTCGAATCGGGGGAGTTCTTCAATGCTCGCTGGCTGGGTGAGGCTGGCATCCAAGAGGGATACCAGGTACCCCTCGCCGTCCGGATATGGCTTGAACTTCCCTGCCCGGGGGGGCACCAGCGCTCTTCCGAGGATCTGCCATCCCGGATGACTCGAGGCGGCAAGGCTCTTGTCAAGAGAGCGCTCACCCCATGCTCGGCCCGCGGCGAGATAGGAAAACGAGGGACTGCTTGTGTGGAGCCAGCGAAGACTTCGCGAGATCAGCAGAGGGAAGGCACGCGAATCGATGAAGTTGTACTCAGCTTCAACCAGTTCCGCCCAGAAACGCACACCGCGTTGCCGGCCTTCAAGCAGCATCACCTCGATGGGACTGGCGGCGGCCTCGGCAAGTCCCTGCGCATCGATTTGATCGAGGCCAAGGCTCGCCAGCGTGCGATGCAGCGCGGCGAAGGCATCACCGACGTTTGGCATGGTCAGTTCAAAGGCGCTGGTTCCCTCGGCTCTCGAAACGAGTTCGAGCGCCGGCAGGTCCCCGCCAAATTCGCTTCCACTCTGACGAATCACGACATGCGCATTCTCGAGATTTGATGCCACGAGTCGAAGTCCTGGGTCGGCAGTCACGAGATCGACAAAGGGCGCAGCGACTTGAGGAGCAAGCGCAATTCCGATGATTCTTCGCTCGGGCAGCTCGAGGCGAGCCACATTGTCGAGCGCAAGGTGATCCTCCACAATGAGCCGCGCCTCAAGAATGCCGCCACCCGCGGGAAGGTCACGCAGCAGGAAGCTGCCTTCGGCAACCGGTTCAAGGCGTTCGTTCGCCAGGGGCTCGCCATCGAGCAGCACCTCAAGCAAGTTGGAATTGAAGACCCCCTCAGATTGCGAAGTGGCTTCATAACTCATCAGCACATCGAGCAGCTCCCAGTTTCCAGATTCAGCATCGGACACTCCGAGCGCGACGATTCCGGCGTTCCCTGGCCGCTCGGCGTACTCGCTGCCGTAGCTCACTTGCACGCCGGAATCGCTTGAGAAACCCAAGAATGGCGCCACGCGCCCGTAGACCACCAGTTCGACGTTCTCCGGATAGGCCCCAGATGTGCGAAGCAGCCTGATTTGTTCATCAAGTGGCGAGAGCGCCGCTTCCGGCAGCATGCCTTCAAGTCGCGCATCAAGCAGGATGCGGTTTTCTCCGGGGCCGAGCAGGCGCAATATGTGCGCCCCGCCCCAGACGACCTCGCGCGCACCTTCGGGCAGGAGCGCCAGGTCCGTCTTGAGCGCTTGCACAGATTGTTCAAAATCGGCGGCGTTCGAGTTGTGCGCGGAGCCGTCGAGAAACAACACGCGGTACCTTCTGTCCTCCCCCTCACCCACTCTTGGCTCAGCGAAGCCGAGCCACAAGAGCGATGCGATCAGCAGCAACAGGAGATAGGCGAGAGGATGGCGGAATCGCTCGCGAAACACGCGCACCGGGGCCTCGCGCGCCGCGGTTGCCCAGAACATGGTGGTGGGCAGGGTGATCTCACGAAATCGGCTTCGGAGTTGCTGGAGCAGAAAGAGCGCCGCTGCCAATCCAAGAAGGCCTAGCAGTACACCGACCCACGGGAGATTGGCAAAGCTCACAGCTTCAGACTCCCGGCCTCAAACAGGTTGCCAAGCTGCGTGATCAGATCTCCGTCGGTATCGAGGCGAACCAGACCGGCACCCCGATCACCGGCGAAGCGCGTGAGTTCCTCGTTGAACTCGTCGTAGACCTGTCTATATCGCGTCAGCAATGCAGGCGTGACTGTCACATCCACGGCAGCGCCCGATTCACAGTCGAGCAGCCGCAGGTCGCCATCGAACCCTTCGATCGCCGTGGGATTCGCATCGGTGCGCCTGACGAGCTGCACGAGCTGCAATCTGTGGCGACAGGTCTTCAAGGAGGCAACCACCGCTTCGATACCCGATGGGTCGAAAAAATCCGAAATGACGACCAACACCCCCGCTCGCATGGATAGGTGTCCAAGCTGCTGAACCGCTTCGCCGAGGTGTGTGTCGCCTTGTTGGTGGAGTGCCGCCAAGTGCCGGGCGAAGGTCATGAGCCGCCCTCCTCCAGACATGGACCTCACGCTGACGCCGAGGTTGTCCGAACAGGAATAGAGACCGACAGAGTCGTGCTGGCCAAGACTGACGGAGGCGAGTGCCAAGCCAGTTCTGAGCGCGGCGACCATGCGCGGCGGTTGCTCAAGAAACATGCTCTTGGAACGATCAACCAGGAGATACAGGGGGAGGTTTTCGCGCTCTTCGAACTGTTTCACGAAGATGCGCCCCAGACGCCTGTAGATGTTCCAGTCAACTGAGCGCAAGTCGTCTCCCGGCACATAGGGTTTATAGTCCGCGAATTCGATTCCCGCGCCCTTGTCACGCGAGATGTGCTCGGCATGGCGTCCCCCACGTACGACTCGGCGCACCAGTATTTGAAAGTGCTCAAGTGCGCTCAGGAACTCCGCATCGAAGAGCTGTTCAAGTGTGAGGGCTTGAGTCATTTTGGCAACGGGTTGCGGGTTTAGGTTGGGGTATTGGGCACCAGGACCTTGGCCACAACTTCATCTATCAGGCTGTCGGTTGTGATTCTGTTGGCTTGGGCGTGGAAGTTTGTGAGGATCCGGTGGCGCAGCACGCCGTGTGCGACATCGCGAATATCGTCGGTGCTCACCGCAAAGCGGTCATCAAGCAGCGCGCGCACCTTGCCTGCCAACATGAGCCCCTGCACACCCCTCGGGCTTGAGCCGAGCGCGGCATAGGCTCCCACGCTTTCCGGTGCATATTCACTGCCAGGTTGCGTCGCCATCACCAGCCGAATGGCATAGCGCTTGGCGGCATCGGGCATGGCCACCGCGCGAGCCGTCGCGCGCATGTCCTCAATGTTCGCGGCATTGGCCACCTGCTCGATGGCTACCTGATGTTCGCCGGTGGTGCGATTGATGATCTCGTTGTACTCCGACTCGCGCGGATAATCGACAATCAGCTTCAACATAAATCGATCAAGCTGCGCCTCGGGCAGTGGATAGGTGCCCTCCTGCTCCACCGGGTTTTGCGTTGCCATAACGCAATAGGGTTCGTCGAGCTTGATTGTGCGTCGACCGACCGTGACCTGCTTCTCCTGCATGGCCTCAAGAAGTGCTGATTGGGTCTTCGGAGTCGCACGGTTGATCTCGTCGGCAAGCAAGAGGTTGGCAATGAGCGGCCCCTCCTGAAAGGAGATCTCATGACCACCGCCCTCGGTTTCGGTGAGCACAAAAGTTCCCTGAATGTCCGCGGGCATCATGTCCGGTGTGAATTGAATACGCGAGAACTTGAGATGCACCGCCTCGCTTAAGGTCCTTACCAGCATGGTCTTTCCCAGACCCGGTACGCCTTCCAAG
>CAZNYE010000281.1:0-1671 GCA_964577185.1 uncultured Pseudomonadales bacterium
TCATCAAGGTGATCTGGGGTCGTCACTGGGACCCGCTCTTCGCCAACGACAGCGCCGAGGAAATGCAGTATCGCATGGACGAAGCGGTGGACGGTGAATACCAGAACTACAAGGCGCGCGGTGGCGCCTATACGAGGGAGCACTTCTTCGGCACCTCCGAGAGCCTGTTCCAACTTGTTGAGCATCTCTCCGATGACGACATCATGCGCCTGAATCGCGGTGGGCACGATCCCTTCAAGGTGTATGCTGCCTATCATGCGGCGGTCAATCACAAGGGTGCGCCGACTGTGGTGCTCGCCAAGACTGTCAAGGGCTACGGCATGGGCGATGCCGGCGAGTCCGAGAACACCTCCCATCAGGTCAAGAAGCTTGACTATGAAGGACTCAAGCACTTTCGAGATCGTTTCAATGTGCCGCTTAGCGACGCGGAGATCAAAGATATTCCCTACTACCGACCTCCGGAGGACTCGCCGGAACTCGCCTACCTGAAGAAGCGACGCGAAGCGCTTGGCGGCCCCATTCCACGCCGCACCGAAGCGCAGGAATCCTTGTCGATACCTCCTTTGGAGACTTTCAAGGCGCTGCTCGAAGGATCGGGAACACGCGAAATCTCCACCACTATGGCATTTGTGAGATTCCTCGGAACACTGGTGAGGGATCGTCAGATCGGCAAGCGGGTGGTGCCCATCATTCCCGATGAGGCGCGCACATTTGGCATGGAAGGCATGTTTCGACAGCTTGGTATCTATTCTTCCCAGGGGCAGCTCTACGAACCGCAGGACGCTGGAGAAATCGCCGCCTATAGGGAATCAAAGGACGGTCAGGTGCTGGAAGAAGGCATCAATGAAGCCGGCTCGTTTTCCGCGTGGCTCGCGGCGGCGACCTCCTATTCGAGCCACCACTTCACGCTCATTCCCTTCTACATCTTCTATTCCATGTTTGGCTTTCAGCGGGTGGGAGACTTTGCCTGGGCAGCCGGAGATAGCCAGGCACGGGGATTTCTTTTGGGCGGCACGGCTGGCCGCACCACCTTAAACGGCGAGGGCCTGCAACATCAGGACGGGCACAGCCATCTGTTCGCCTCGGCTCTGCCCAATTGCGCTGCCTACGACCCCGCGTTCGGCTACGAACTGGCGGTGATATTGCACCGGGGACTCAAGCGTATGTACGAGCAGCGGGAGAAACGCTTCTACTACATCACGGTGATGAACGAGAACTATGTGCATCCGGCCATGCCGGAAGGTGCCGAAGAGGGCATAGTTCGAGGAATCTACCGGCTCAAACGCTGTGGTCTCGAGGATCAAGAGAGTCCTTCACCGAAACATGTGCGGCTCCTTGGTAGCGGCACCATTCTGCGCGAGGTGATTGCGGCGGCCGAAAAACTATTCGAGCATTATGGAGTCACATCGGACATTTACAGCGTCACAAGTTTCACCGAGCTTGCGCGTGATGGCGCGGATACTGACAGGTGGAATCTCTTGCATCCAGCCGAGGCCCCACGCACCAGCCACCTTGAACAAGTGCTCGCTGGCAGCGATGCGCCAGTCATTGCTTCCACCGACTACGTGCGTTCGCACGCCGGACAAATCTCGAGCTGGGTCAACGCGCCCTACTATCCATTGGGCACCGATGGATTCGGACGCAGCGATACGAGGCAGAGGTTGCGTGAGT
>CAZNYE010000282.1:0-6991 GCA_964577185.1 uncultured Pseudomonadales bacterium
GCACCACTCCTAGTACTGCCGCGACCACTTGCACACCCACATAGGCGGCGGCTATGCCCCTTCCGATCTCACCCCTCAGGAAGAATGCGAGGGTGACAGCGGGATTGAAGTGCGCACCCGAAAAGGGGCCGAAGATGGTGATCAGGACCGCAAGAATCGCGCCCGTGGCAAGGGTGTTGCCGAGTAGCGCAATCGCATCGTTACCCTCTGAAAGGCTTTCACCCGTGATCCCTGACCCGACCACGGTTGCCAGCACCAACGTGGTTCCCAAGGCTTCCGCCGCCGACTGGGGCGAGACTTGCGCTGTGTTCGTTTCAGTGGGTTGGGTCATAGCAGGTTAGCGAGGCATCACAATCAGCCCAAGTGATCCGATGCCACCGCACTGAGGAACTCATCAAGTATCAAGTATAAGGAGTGTATGCGACCGACTTATGACACAACGGCTTTCATTGCCTTTCAATGATTTTGCCGATGTACCCGCTTTAAATCCTCATTCATTCCGTATAATGCGCCCGTTATTCTGGAAGAATTTGTGACGATAAGGGCGTGCCGAAGAGTATTGTGATCCCAGCTTTGACAGAACCGCGACGTAAGGCCAGCAGCCGCCACTTCCCCACTCTGATTCTCCTTGGCTTGGCTTACCTTGTATTGCCGAGTGTGGGAATTGCGGATGACCTCAACATGCCGGTCGGCGTGACCGACATTAGTCGTGAAATCTATGATCTCCACATGCTCATCCTCTGGGTGTGCGTTGCCATAGGCGTGATCGTCTTTGGCGCTATGGCGATCTCCATTTTTGTGCACCGTCGCTCCCGCGGGTATGAAGCGAAAAAATTCCACGACAACCTCACACTTGAAATAGTCTGGACGATCATTCCCTTCATCGTCCTCGTGGGCCTCGCCGCCCCTTCAACGGTGGTGTTGCTACGCATGTACGACACGGGAGGCGAGGACTTAACGATTGAGGTGCGCGGTTACCAATGGAAGTGGCAGTACAAGTACCTCGACGATGATCGAAACGAGGCTGTTTCTTTCTTCAGCAGTCTGGCAACACCACAGGAAGAAATAGACAACATGGCGGTCAAGGGTCAATACTATCTGCTTGAAGTTGACAGGCCGCTCGTGATCCCAACCGAGCGCAAGGTGCGCTTCCTGGTCACAGCGGAAGATGTGATTCACGCCTGGTGGGTACCCGACTTCGGCATCAAGCGCGACGCGGTACCCGGCATCCTGAACGACATGTGGACGGTTGTGGATGAGCCTGGCGTGTACCGCGGTCAATGCACCGAGCTCTGCGGCAAGGACCACGGATTCATGCCAATCGTGGTCAATGCCGTACCTGCAGAGGAGTTTGAAACCTGGTACGGCGAACAGGTGGAACTTGCCGAGGCGCGCAAGGCGGCCTTAAGCAAGACCTTCAGCGAAGAAGAACTCATGGCCGAGGGGGAACGAGTCTATAACGCCTTTTGTGTTGCCTGCCACCTACCGAACGGCGGAGGCATACCGCCCATCTATCCGAGCCTGATCGATTCGCCATTTGTGACAGGTGCACGTGATGACCATCTGAGGCTGGTGATCAACGGTGTGGCTGGCACCTCCATGCAAGCGTTCGGGAAGCAGCTTGACGCCGCGCAGCTTGCGGCGGTTGTGCACTACGAGCGCCATTCCTGGGGAAACAATGCCGGTGATGTGACCCAACCGCGTGACGTGATCGCCCTGGCGGAGTAGCCTTGAGCCGGTTAGAAAGTACATAGAGAACGAGCAAATCCATGAGCGCAATCATTCACGAACACGACGACCATCATGATGATCACCATCACGGGCCCGCCTCAGGTATTACGCGCTGGTTGTTCACCACCAACCACAAGGACATAGGCACACTCTACCTATGGCTGAGCTTCATCATGTTCATTGTGGGCGGGGTCATGGCGCTGTTGGTGCGCACCGAACTCTTCCAGCCTGGATTGCAGTTCATGTCGCCCGACTTCTTCAACCAGATGACCACCAATCATGGGCTGATCATGATATTCGGGGCCATCATGCCGGCGTTCGTGGGGCTCGCCAACTGGCAGGTGCCCATGATGATCGGCGCACCCGACATGGCGCTGCCGCGACTCAACAACCTGTCCTTTTGGATCCTGCCCTTTGCATTCATGATCATGATCTCCACCCTGTTCATGGAGGGCGGAGGCCCCAATTTCGGTTGGACTTTCTACGCGCCTCTCTCGACAACCTTTGCGCCCGACACGGTCACTTTTTTCGTGTTCGCCGTGCACATGATGGGGGCTTCCTCGATCATGGGCGCTATCAATATCATCGTCACCATACTCAACATGCGCGCCCCGGGCATGACCCTCATGCGCATGCCACTGTTTGTGTGGACCTGGCTGATTACCGCCTACTTGCTACTCGCGGTCATGCCGGTACTCGCGGGCGCGGTCACCATGGTGCTCTTTGATGTGCATTTTGGAACAAGCTTCTTCAATGCCGGCGGTGGCGGTGACCCGGTGATGTTCCAACACATTTTCTGGTTCTTCGGCCATCCGGAGGTCTATGTGCTGATCCTGCCGGCCTTCGGCATCATTTCGCAGATTATCCCAACCTTCGCGAGAAAGCCGCTGTTCGGGTACACCTCCATGGTCTACGCGGTGGCATCCATCGCTATCCTGTCCTTCATCGTATGGGCGCATCACATGTTCACCGTGGGCATGCCAATCGCGGGACAGCTCTTCTTCATGTACACCACCATGCTCATCGCCGTGCCCACGGGTGTGAAGGTATTCAACTGGGTGGCGACCATGTGGCGGGGATCCATGACCTTCGAGACCCCGATGCTGTTTGCCATCGCCTTCGTGGTGCTCTTTACCATCGGCGGATTTTCAGGCCTTATGCTGGCCATCACACCGGCTGACTTTCAATATCACGACACCTATTTCGTAGTCGCCCACTTCCACTACGTACTGGTGCCCGGCGCACTATTTGCCATCATCGCTGGGGTCTACTACTGGCTGCCGAAGTGGTGCGGTCACATGTACGACGAGACTCTTGGAAAACTGCATTTCTGGCTGTCGTTCATTGGCGTGAACATTACCTTCTTCCCGCAGCACTTCTCGGGACTCGCTGGCATGCCGAGGCGCGTTCCAGACTATGCGCTTCAGTTTGCTGACTTCAATATGCTCTCCAGCATCGGCAGCTACATTTTCGGCTTCTCGCAACTCATCTTCCTGGTCCTCGTCATCAAGGCGATACGGGGTGGGGTCGCCGCGGGTGAACGCGCCTGGGAAGGAGCGCACGGCCTCGAGTGGAGCCTGTCCTCACCGCCACCCTACCACTCCTTCACGCATCCGCCGAAGGTGACAGAAGCGGAAGCGCACTCGTAGGGAACTGCCGATGACCAGTCACGGCAAAACAGTTTTAAAGCTCGGCGTGCTCGTGGTCGGCATGTTTGGGTTTGCCTTCGCGCTGGTGCCAATCTACGACCTCATTTGCGAGGTCACCGGGCTCGGTGGACGCACTGACGGCAAGGCCGAGATCTCGGTGGGAGAACTGCCAGTGGACACTTCGCGCCTTGTGACGGTACGGTTTGTCACCAATACCAATGAGGGTATGCCTTGGGAGTTTTATTCTGACAAGCAGTCCATGCGGGTGCACCCCGGCGAGACGAAGCAAGCCGACTTCATCATCAAGAACATGAGTGACCGGGGTATCAATGGGCAGGCGATTCCTTCCTTGGTGCCGATCTTGGCCACAGACTACTTCCACAAAACAGAGTGCTTTTGTTTTACCCAGCAGTACTTGGATGCGGGTGCCTCCATGCGTATGCCGTTGCTATTCACAGTGGATCCAGACTTGCCGGAGCATGTGCAGTCGGTCACGCTCTCCTACGCCTATTTTGAAGTGCCAGCGACCACCAGCTAAGGAACTCCCACATGTCCGAGCAATCTAGTTCCATATACTACGTGCCTGAGAACGGATGGTACCCGGTGTTCGTCGCGGCAAGCGTCGGTGCCATGCTGGCCGGCCTTGGCATTTGGTTGAATGATCTCAAGGCTGAGGAGTCGCCCAGCCTGTACCTTTTTCTCATTGGCAGCTTTGGCCTCGCCGCGGTGCTCTACTGCTGGTTTACCAAGGTCATTTCGGAGAACCACGCCGGCCTGCCCAACGCCGCGGTCAAGCGATCCTACGTCTGGGGCATGGGCTGGTTCATCTTCTCCGAGGTCATGTTCTTCTTCGCCTTCTTCCTCGCGCTGTTCTACGCACGCATATTCGCCGTGGCCTGGCTCGGAGGCGACGGTGCCAAGGGATTGACCGGAGATTACCTGTGGCCAGAATTCGAGCCGGTTTGGCCGGTGACCGAAAACCCAAACCCAAGCGTCTATGCGAATCCAAGCGAAAGCATGGCCGCTCCGGCGCTGACCGACTGGCTCTCCTACCTACCGTTCTGGAACACCGTGATCTTGTTGTCATCAAGCTTCACGGTGCACTGGGCGCATACCGCGGTCAAGAACCAGAACCGCACCAAGTTGCTGTTTTGGCTTGGGCTTACCTGCCTCTTGGGCATTGCGTTTTTGGCGCTTCAGGCGGAGGAGTACATTCATGCCTATCAGGAGCTAGGACTCACGCTCGCGAGCGGCATCTATGGTTCGACGTTCTTCATACTTACAGGGTTCCACGGATTTCATGTCACCCTGGGCACCTTTATCCTGCTGGTGCAGCTCTATCGGGCGTTCATCGGCCACTTCAAGCCCAAGGATCAATTTGGACTAGAGGCCGCGTCCTGGTATTGGCACTTCGTTGACGTGGTGTGGGTGTGCCTGTTTATCTTTGTGTACGTGCTTTGAGCTTTTGCGGATTGAAGCGAGCGCAGAGCAAAACCTAAGCGCGGTGCCAGGGTGCATCGAGCCCTAACTGACCTGTGTAGAGTCCGTAGAAGATTACGAGCATGAGCGCGGCGGCAAATGCGATGCGGATGCCGAGCGCGTAGAGTGCGCGGCGAGACTCGGGGATATCGACATCCTTGAAGAGGAACACAAAACTGCTAAAGAGGCTTGCGATCACGCAGCCCAAGAGAATCAAAATGATGACCTTGAGGGCCACAAGGCTCCCGATTGAACACCTGCTTGCAGAACACTTTACCAGTCAGTGAACTCCTGTGCGCGAGCAGCTTGGCATCACCCTCGGCCTGCTTGCCTGCTGCGCGGTCTTCTGCGCGTTGGGTTATTGGCAAATCACCCGTGCCGAGGAAAAACGTCTCATAGAAACGCGCCTTGAAGCATCCTTGACCAGCGCTCCCGAGGCATTGAGCAAGGATTCCAAGCCCTTCTCACGCGTCCAGATTCGAGGTCGATACGATCCCTCGCACATGTTCTTCATCGATAACCGGATTCATCTCGGACAGCCAGGCGTTGAGGTGATTCAAGCCTTTCAGTCGAGAAGCGGCCAGCGTCTGTTGATCGACCGCGGATGGATGAGCGTCCCAGACCGACTTTTCCCGCTCACCCCACCTGCCGCTCCAGTCGATGGAGTGGAGGTCGTCGGGCTGCTATTACCGGACTTTGGCGTTGGATTCACCTTGCAAAGCGGCCAGGCCTCGCTTGTCGAACCTGTCGCGCCGATGCTCCTTCAGCAGTTCGACCTCGAGTTCATGAGACGCCTCGCCAACACCGAGCCGGAGTATCTGCTCCGACTCAGGGGCGGCGAGCCGGGAGCCCTGACCACCGTGCCCTTCAGCCTCCCCATGGGATCTCAGCGACACCTCGCCTATGCCGTGCAATGGTTCGGCTTGGCGGTCGCATCTATAATCATCTGGTTGTATCTGGCACACAGGCACTTGACTAGAAGGGCGAAACCAAATGGCTAACGCGAGGAACCGCAATCGGGCGCTTCTTGTTGCCATCCTCGCGCTGTGCCTGCTGCCCATGCTGGCCGCTTGGTGGCTTAAGAACAGGGTGGAGGGGTCTGGCCCGTGGGAAACCACCAATCATGGCACCTTGATGACCCCTGGCACCGGTCTCGAAGGTGTTGGACTCGTGACACTCGATTCAAGCGAGGCGACCTGGCGTCTGATCATTGTGCCCGGCGAAACGGGATGTGGCGGAGAATGCCAACAGGCGCTTCCAACCCTGCGGGCGCTGCACCTCCGACTTGGCAAGGATTCGGGGCGTGTGCAACGGGTCTTTGTCGGAAGCGATGCACCTGAAGGAGCAGAATCGGATCACTTGTCCTTCGAATCTATTCTGGCTCCGGTGAAGCTGGACGCCGGTGTGTATATTGCTGATCCGCTCGGCAACCTTGTATTGCGATACGACTGGAAGCAAGTGGGCACGCCCCTCTACGAGGACTTCAAGCATCTGCTTGAACTGTCGAGAATCGGATAGGGAGAGAAGGTGGAACGAGAACAAATCCTCTGGAAGCGTGTGTATCTCGCAACGCTTTTGCTCGGGTTTGTCGTGGTGTGTCTAGGCGCTTGGACCCGCCTCGCGGATGCCGGGCTCGGATGCCCCGATTGGCCCGGTTGCTACGGACAAATCATGGTTCCAGATTCGGCTGAAGAGGCGCAAGCAGCCTATCCCAATGCGCCGCTGGAGCCTGGAAAAGCACATTTAGAGATGGTGCACCGCTACATCGCCGGGCTCTTGGGACTGGCAATTCTTGGTCTCTTCATCCTCGCGCGCCTTGGCGAAGACACGCGCCGAAAGAAAATCACCACTTGGCTGCTGGTGCTAGTCGTTCTTCAGGCGGCGCTTGGCGCCCTCACCGTCACCATGCGCCTCTTCCCCCCCATTGTGCTCGCCCATCTGCTCTTGGGATTCGTAACAATTGCTCTCTTGTGGAACTTGCGGCCTCCACCGCAGTGGCGAATGCCACCTAGGTCCTTGCGGTTCCATCTTGTATTCGCCTGGCTGGTGCTGGTACTGCAAATCGCGCTTGGGGGATGGATGTCCGCCAACTACGCCGCGCTCGCCTGCCCGGACTTCCCTACCTGCCAAGG
>CAZNYE010000283.1:0-2152 GCA_964577185.1 uncultured Pseudomonadales bacterium
GCGCACGGGGACAATCAATCTCTGCGATGAGAGATGCTGCACGAGTGATTCGCAGTCTTTGACATCGGCTATGCCCCATTGTCCATTCAGCTTGCGTCTATAGGCGGTGCCGAATCCGGTGCTGCCGGCGTAGTTGAGATCTGCCACAGCCCAGCCGCGAGACGTGTAGTACTGAATGCGCAGGTTTTGCGCTCTCTTTGCGGCGGAGGTGGGTCCGCCGTGCGTCGTGACGAGCAAGGGCGGGAGTTCCCCTGCTGGCGCCCGGTAATCGGGGTTGGTGGGTGGGTAGAAGTAGGCATGGCCCGGACCGCCGTGAGATTCGAATTCGATCGCTTGGGGCTTGCTCGCGTATTTAACTGGTAGAAATTCGCTCTTGTCTCCCGCGAGCGTCTGCAAGGCTTCTCCCGAAGGACTGAATTGCTCGATACGGTCACCGCGGTCCGTCGCACCGGTTACGCAAAAGAGCCCTTTGGGATTGTCATGCCATTGGAGGTAATCATAGCTGCCTGCCGTGCTATGCCATTCGGTGAGGCTGCCATCGCCCGATATGATCACCAGCGCTTCCTCTCCCTGGTTTGTGCGGCGTGCAATGACCAGGTCATCATGAACGGGCGCGAAGCTGCTGGTGGCGAGTATCCAGGCAGGCCCACCAAACTCCGCCTCGCACTCGTGCAGACAGTAGGTGCCATTCTCATCAAAGCACCAGATGTTCCACCAGCCGCTGGCATCGCTTAAGAAAAAGAGGCGATTCTCTCCCCAGCGCGGTTCGATAACACTCTCTCCATCACCTCCGGCGATGATGCCTGCCCTGCTCAGGCGCGGCACGGATTGGCTGAATTCCGCGACGTAGAGCAGGGTGGCATCCCAAGGCATGTTGGGATGATCCCAGGCGAGAAATGCGAGTGACGCGCCGCGAATGCGCGGGGATGCGTAGAAGTCATGCCCCTCATGCAGTGTGGTAATTCGGCCGTCCGTGAGATGTATGGCAACCAAGCGATTGGTTATTTCTATGGATTCGCCATCGGCATCCCCTTGGTGCGTTTCACATACGGCTATAAGAAGGTTGCTTCCCTCTGGGTGGCACAGGTCGGCGTATCGCTCGTGAGTGCCGGTATTCGTCAGCGCCCGCGGGACGGACTGCAACTGATACAGCTCCTGGTCTCGGAAGTTGACGAAGTAGATGCCTGCTTCGCAGACGATGTAGCTGCCGCCGCCATACTCGTGAACGCGGGTGCGCACCGAGTATTCGCTGCCGATGAGTGGCTCGCCGTTTCGCACCAGAGTCACCCGACCGGCCTCTTTGGGAAGTGATTCGAGCCAATAGATATCGGCGCCGAAGCATTGAATCTCACTGTATGAAGCCGCACCAGAGGCGATTGTCGAGGCTTTGAGCGGCGACTTCCAACTTCCGTATGGAGCAGTTCTTTTTGTCATTGCGCCCTCGAGAGCACATAGCCTACACCACGCCTACCAAGCCAGGCGCGTGCGAATTCGCTTCGGTCATATTCACGCGCCACCTGGTCCCTCGTTTTGGCTGCCGGGTCGTTGACCAAAACTCTATCCTTGGAAAGTCCCCGCAGCACTACGAGGTGCCCGCCGGTGGATTCGACGGCCGCACCCTTCAATTCACCTGTTGCGTAACGAATGCTGGCGATGATGGGATAGCCTTGCTCGATGAGTTCCGCCGCCTCGTCAAGCGAAGTGAAAGTTTCAATGGCGCCTCCGAAGCCGCGCGCGTTGGCGGCGCGTATGTTGCGGGGCCAGTTACCGAACATCTTGCGCAAGGGATCGTAGCACTCCTTAGCAAACTGATAGGCATCATTGGTGGTGAGCCCCATGACCATGGATAGACAGGTTGGGGAACATATGTGGCGGCGAATGGACGGGCTCGCTTCCATCTGGCTAATGGCTGCAACCGGGTGGGGCGGAACAATCCTTGATCCCACATCGGGCGCGTCTATTCGATGCCACCGCGAAGCAATCACGATCAGCGATTGGTCAGGGTCAGCCCCGCCATGCAAGCGCAGCTCAAGAAAGCTGACTTCGATTTCTGCCTTTGTGAAGAAACAGTCGATGTGCGTCTCCAGGTAGGGAATGGGCGCTTGCCCGCGCGTTGCGGATAAGGAGTCTTCTGATACCGGGGAGGGAACGG
>CAZNYE010000284.1:0-1878 GCA_964577185.1 uncultured Pseudomonadales bacterium
CCGTAGTGCACACAGGTCGTGTGTATGTCGTACATGATGGTCTGCAAACGCGAATCCACTTCGCTTGCGCTCCAGGAAAGGCGCAGGGCGTTCTGGCTTTGCTCCAATCCCGACACCGCCACACCGCCGGCGTTGGCGGCCTTGCCCGGACCAAACAGCACCTTGGCATCGAGAAAGATATGCGCGCCCTCAAGCTCGGTCGGCATGTTGGCACCTTCACACACGGCGCGCACACCGTTGTTCACCAAGACTTTGGCTTCCTCGGCACTGATCTCGTTCTGCGTGGCACACGGCAGGGCGACATCCGCCGGCACGCTCCAGGGTCGCTGGCCCTCGTGGAAGGTGACATGCTTGAACTGCTCTACCACCTCTGAGAGACGGCCACGCCGAATCTCCTTCAAATCACGCACAAACTCCAGAAGCTCTCGATCCATCCCACCTTCGATGTGGATGAAGCCGGAGGAGTCCGACAAGGTGAGTACCCGGGCACCGAGGGTGATGCATTTTTGCGCCGCATAGATGGCGACGTTTCCAGATCCGGAAATGGAGACAGTCTTACCTTGCAGGTCTTCACCGACATGATTGAGCATGTTCTCGCAAAAGTACACGCAGCCATAGCCCGTCGCCTCGGTCCTCACGAGGCTGCCACCGAAGTCCAAGCCCTTGCCTGTCATAATGCCCGCGTAACGGTTCTCAAGGCGCAGATACTGACCAAAGAGATAGCTGATCTCACGCGCGCCAACGCCAATGTCGCCCGCCGGCACGTCCGTATCCTCCCCTATGTGCCGATGCAACTCGATCATCATGGATTTACAGAAGCGCTCCACCTCACGGTCACTCTTGCCCTTGGGGTCAAAGTTCGAACCACCCTTGCCGCCGCCCATGGGCAGCCCGGTGAGGCTGTTCTTGAATATCTGTTCGAATCCGAGGAATTTGAGGATGCTCAAGTCCACTGTTGGATGAAACCGCAGCCCTCCCTTGTAAGGCCCTATGCAGTTATTGAACTGCACACGCCACGCACGATTGACACGCACGTTGTGGTCATCATCCTCCCAGACGACTCTAAACGTGACGATTCGGTCGGGTTCCGTGAGCCGCTCAAGAACCCTTGCATCCCGGTACGGTTGATGGTCGTGGATGAAGGGCATGATGCTTTCGGCGACTTCTTGCACCGCTTGGTGGAACTCGGGCTCACCCTTGTTTCGGCGTACTAGGCCACGCATGAAGCGCTGTATTTCCGAATTGATTGTTTGCTGTGATCCTGACATGACTGACTCAACAAAATGTACTTAACAACTCTCGTCGTTCGATAGTTCGACGAGAAATCTAAGTTCGCTTCTCGCTTGTGCGTGAAATCAGCAGCGCACACTACCCAAAGTGTCTCTGGGACCCACACCATCACCAAGCAACTCGCGCTTATACTGTCACTATACAACCCCTGAATTCTCTAATCAGCACGATGAAACCCACACGATGAAACCCGCATGAACAAAGTTGCCGCAGGGAAGTCGCATCCGTACCTGATCTCATGCACTGACAATCTTGAGTTTATGAAGAGTATGCCGGGTTGTAAGTTCAAGTTGATTGTCACATCGCCGCCCTACAATCTAGGCAAAGCGTACGAGTCTAGATCGTCAATCGAGGAGTACATGCTGTCCCAGGACCGAGTGGTCACGGAATGTGTTCGCTTGCTCGATGAGCAAGGTTCGATATGTTGGCAAACCGGTAACTATGTCGATCAGGGCAGCATCGTTCCTATAGATTCCATTTTATTTCCGATATTTCGCGATCACGGTTTAAGGTTCAGAAATCGCATCATTTGGCATTTTGGCCACGGGCTTCATTGCTCCAACAGACTGTCTGGGCGTTACGAAACAA
>CAZNYE010000285.1:0-10020 GCA_964577185.1 uncultured Pseudomonadales bacterium
GGCGATGACACAAGTCCGCAGGGCAAGATCACCAGCATCCGCAACAAGGAGCTCTTCAAGGACAACCCGCTGGCGAAGCTGACCTTCGAGCTGCTCACACCACAATCTCCGAGGATCTCGATCAACAGCCCAAGCGTCAACGAAGGCGATAGCGGCGAGACCGACCTCACCTTCACCGTCAGCCTGGACAAAGCGGGCACCGGCACGATCACGGTTGACTGGGCCACTTCAAGCGGGACGGGCGATGGCGCGACCGCGGGCAGCGACTACACCGCGGCGAGCGGCACCGTCACCTTCTCCGCCGGACAAACAAGCAGGACGTTCACCGTGAAGGTGGCGGGCGACACGGATGTGGAGAGCGATGAAACCTTCACCGTCACCCTGAGCAATGCAACCGGCGGGGCACAGTTGCCGTCGCCCGCGACCGCCAAGGGCACCATCAAGAACGACGATTCGCCTCCTGCGACGGTGCCCGCCGCGCCGACCGGACTGACCGCCACGGCAAACGAACGCACACGAATCAATCTCTCGTGGAGTACGCCGTCAAACGATGGCGGTGCGCGAGTGACGGGCTACCGTATCGAAGTATCGAGCGACGCGGGATCAAACTGGGCAGACCTCGTCGGCAACAGTCGCAGCGCGAGCACCACATATGCCCACACCGGCCTTGCCCCGGCAACCAGGCGCCACTATCGTGTCTCGGCGATCAATTCGGTTGGCACGGGGGCATCCTCAAACACCGCGAGCGCGACCACCGCCGAGAATAGAGCGCCGCAGTTCGCTTCAGCGAGTGTGGAGCGGGCGGTGAATGAGAACTCTCGCGCAGGCACTGGAATCGGAGCCGCGGTCTCGGCAACCGACAGCGATGGCGACACCTTGACCTACAGCCTTGAGGGCGCGGACGCCAGTGCTTTTCGAATCAATTCGGCATCGGGTCAGCTATCCACATGGGCCGCGCTCAATTACGAAGCGCAGACTTCCTACTCGCTGCGGGTGCGCGCAATTGACACCTATAGCGGCCAGGCAACGGTCGCGGTGACCGTCAATGTGACGGATGTTTCCGAACCGCCTGATCGTCCCGGGGCACCGACCGTGTCACCCTTGTCAGCCTCAAGCCTGCAAGTGACCTGGAGCGCACCAAGGAATACGGGGCCGGCGGTCACCGGATATGACATCGAATACCGGCGCGCGCAGTCCGGCGACTGGCGGCGCGTGAATGTAGGGACAGCCACCAACCGGATTCTCGTAGGTCTTGCCGACGACACCCGGTATGAAGTCAGGGTGCGCGCTTCGAATGATGAGGGGACGGGCGATTGGTCGTCGGCCACCACCGGGCGCACTTTCGTGAACGACAGCGACGGCGATGGCGTTGTTGACGAGGAGGACGCTTTTCCTTCCAACCCAGACGAATGGGCCGACAACGATGCCGACGGGCTCGGCGACAACGCCGACACCGATGACGACAATGACGGGGTCAAGGACGTGCGGGACCTCTATCCGCTTGACGCTTCCCTGTCGGCGGATTCGGATGGCGACGGGGTGGTCGATGAGCGGGATCACTTTCCCGATGATTCGGCGCGCTCGGGGCTTGCCTCATATCAAATAGTCGGCGGCGGCGACAGGGCTCTGCCCGCAGGCGACTTTGACGGCGATGGACGCGGTGACCTGTTGCTGTCCGAAGCAGGCGACACCTATCTCATCGCTGGCGGCGACCTGGCCGCGGCGGATGCCGCCGATGGCACGCGCGATCAAACCCTGACACTGGCGAACGCCCTCTCCGAAGGGGATTCCTGGCGCCTTGGAGGGAATGTTTCCCTGATCGAAATCGGAGATATCAATGGCGATGGCGTGATCGAGTTCGCCGCCGGCAATGCTCGCGCGGGCGCTGTCGAGCGTGGAGATCTGTTCGATTACGCGGGCTCGGCCTGGGTGTTTTCCCTGGGCGATGCTGGATTCGCACCAGCCGATGCGCTCGATTCTTCAACCGACCGTGTGATCGAGTTTACAAACCTTTCCGCGCTCGATGACCCGCTGCAAGTTCTGGGACGGGAAGACGCGCAATTCGGACAACGGCTCGATGCTCCGGGAGACCTTGACGGCGACGGCGCGGCGGACCTGATCGTATCCACCAGCTCCCTGGGCAGCGAACGCGGGGCGGTCTACCTGCTGTCGGGTTCCGACCTCTCCGCTTCTCGGCTTGCCAATGCCGCCGATCCATCCACCGCAGCCGATGATCTGGCGAACGGTACGAAATCTTGGAAGATTGCGCCGCGACATCCCGCGTGCAATCTGCAATACATCGCCACTTCGACGAGTTTTGATGCCGATGGCACGTCGATGCTGGCGATACTGGCGCACCGAAACCCAGACCCGTCGCTGTACCTTGTCGCCTTATCGGATCTGGAAACGGCCGATATGGCCGACGGCGAAGCGGACGGCGTGGTCGAACTTGAGCGACTTTCGGGCATGTCGGCATCCTGGGAACTCAGGGGCGGATTCGACGACATCGCCAGCGCGCGCGTTGGCGACCTTGACGGCGATGGCGCTTGGGATGTCATCGTTTCCGGTCGTCTCGAAGCGCATCCCGTCATGGTCTTGCGCGGCAGCGACCTCAACGCCGCCGACGCTGCCGATGGCGAGGTGGACCGCGTCATCGACTTGCCATCCTTGACCGCGCCGCTGATTTGGAGGACGGAGGAAGGAGGAAATCTGCGCATGGCTGAAACACTTGCCGACATCGACGGCGACGGGCTTGCCGATGTGGCCTATCTGCGCGAATCGATAAGCGACGGCAAGCTCGTTTTTGGCCGCAACCTGGAAGGGCTTCCAGAAGACACGCCTGAAGCCGAGTTTTCGCTGTCGCTTCGCTGGCCGCAGCATGAACTCGTTGCCGTTTCGCTGGTCGACGACATCGACGGTGACAAGGGCAAGGAATTGCTCGTCTCAATTCAAGGTAGTGTGCGAGCCGAGGACTTAATTGATGCGCGCATGGATCCGCGTCGCTCGCACCAGATCATGCCGGGCGGCAGGACGTTTCTCATCGCCTCGAGCGATCTCGAGCTGCTTGAGAGAGCCGACGGACGCGAGAACGGTGTGCTGCAACTCACTGGAATCGGCGGGGACACCGACAGCGACGGAACGGACAACGCCCTTGATCACGACGACGATGGCGATGGGCGGCCTGATTATCTCGATCAATTCCCCTTGGATGCGAGGCAACAATTCGACACTGACGGCGACGGCATCGGCGATGCGCTTGACGACTTTCCAGCCGATGCCACGAGACAATTCGATACCGACGGCGACGGTCTCGCCGACCGTGAAGACAATGACATAGATGGCGACGGTGTCCTCAATGCGAACGATGCGCACCCGTTCGACACAGACAATGACGGGATGCACAACTTCGTTGATCTGGACGATGACAATGATGGTGTCGAGGACGCCATTGACGCGCTGCCGCTCGATGCGGCGGAACACAAAGACAACGACGCGGACGGCGTGGGAGACCGCGCCGATACCGATGACGACAATGACGGTGTTCCGGACTCTGACGACGCCTTTCCGTTCGATGCTTCGCAGTCGAAGGACTCCGACGGTGATGGATACGGCGATGCCGTCGATGCGTTTCCCGCCGACGCAGCTGAATGGGCCGACCTCGATGGCGACGGCATCGGCGACAACACCGATACGGACGACGACAATGACGGTGTGCCGGACGCTTCCGATGCGTTCCCAAAGGACAAGTCGAGCGTCGCTGATCGCGACGGCGATGGCGTGGCCGACAGCCGCGATGTGTTTCCTCAAGATTCGATGCGAAGCGACGCCCGGTCCTATCATTTCCAAGCAAGCGGATGGCGGTCGCACACGGGATTGGCGAACGTCGGCGATATTGACGGTGATTCAGAGGCCGACTTGGCTATTGCCGTGTCAGGTTCGACGGATGCGGTCTACCTGCTGTCTGCGGCGGACTTGGGTGCGGCGGACGCCGCCGATGGAAAACCTGACCGATCGGTGGATCTCGATGCGGCCTCCGCCGAGCCGCGCTCCTGGAAGCTGATCTCGCGCGGCGATTCGTCCACCTTCGACCTTCGTGTGGCACCCGCCGGCGATTTTGATAGCGACGGCTTGGGCGATGTGCTTGTCGGTCGGCATTCACAGGACGGCGCGGCAAGTCTCTACTTCCTATCGAGCGTTGACCTTGGCGCGGCGGATATTGCCGATGGCAACGCGAACGGCGAGGTGCTCCTGGAGCACATTGGCACCGGGCCCAATAGCTGGCGAGTATCGGGTGATTCCGAGGATGAACGAATCGGCCTCGCATTTGCTTCAACAGGGGAGGTTGATGGTGGCGGTTCGCTTGAGTTTCTCGTCTCGGCTTCCTCAGGGGCCGTGTACCTGATCTCCACCGCGGACCTCGCTGAAGCTGATGCGGCCGATGGGGAGCGGGACAATTCCGTGACACTCGCCAACTTCGCCGCCGAGCCGGATTCGTGGAAATTCACATCGGTGGATACGGACGATTGGTACTTCCCGCCGGGGAACGCCGAGCAAGCAAATGGAAGCGGCGTGACCATGGTCTGCCGCTCCTGCGAGTGGGATGCAGAAAGCGAAGCGAATCGCGCAGGCGCGTACTCGGTGGCAGCCTCCGACCTTGCAAATGCGGACTCTGCGGATGGCGACTCGGACGGTGTCGTCTCTCTCGATAATGTGGTCCAGGAACGCGGTTCTTGGAAGTTCGTTGGAAGTGCCGATGATCCCGTGACCCTGGCCGCCGCCCTACCCGACCTTGACGGGGACGCGCAGGCGGACCTTATGATCGCGAGTCGTCACCACACCTATTTTGTTTCCGGGGGGTCGCTTGCTTCGCTTGATAGAGCAGACTCTAAGGATGACGGCACAATTGACATTCATGAAATTGTTTCAGCGGATGCGTGGCGGACACAGGAGAGCGAATCCTGGGGCGATTGGTGGCAACGCTACTCGATAGACGGCATGTCGGACCTCGGCCGCGAATCGGTGCGCGCCCGCGCCACGGTCGCATCGAGCTACAACCTGCTGCACGGCGCGCCCGCGCTCGACACCGAGGCCGATACGCTGCTCCTGCCGGGCGGCGCGGTGACCTATCTCGTTCCTCAAGATGTCCTTTCCGACCTCGGCGGACAGCGAGAACTTCGCTTCTCGGACTTTGTGAACGAATCTCGCGGCTGGAAACTTGTTCCACCTGCGTCCGAAGCTTGGTACGAACAACACTCGGCGTTCATCGGCGATGCGGGACAAGACAATGGCGCAGGAATTCTCCTTGGACTCGGCACATCGGCGGTCTTGCTCAACCGCGCGGATTTCGCCGCGCTCGATCAGGCCGATGGGCGCGGCGACCGCACGTTTGGTCTGTTTCATATCGCCGGTGATACCGACGGAGACGGCTATCAAGACTTGATCGACCGCTTCCCGACGGACACCAGCGAATGGCGCGACACCGATGGCGACGGCGTTGGCGACAATGCCGACGCTTTTCCAAATGATGCCAGGGAATCGCGCGATAGCGATGGTGACGGGGTTGGCGATAACGCCGATGCCTTTCCGAACGATGCCCTCGAGACGCTCGATAGCGATGGCGATGGCGTTGGCGACAACGCTGATGCCTTCCCGCAGGATGCCACGGAGACGAGAGACAGCGATTTGGACGGCATAGGCGACAACGCCGACGGCGACGACGATGGCGATGGCGTGGAAGACGGACTCGATGCCTTCCCGCTTGATGCCAATGAGACCAGGGACAGCGATGGCGATGGGGTCGGCGACAATAGCGATGCCTTCCCGCAGGACGCCAGCGAAACCATCGATACGGACGGCGACGGCGTAGGCGACAACGCGGACAGCGACGATGACAACGACGGTGCGCCCGATGATCAGGATGCGGACCCGAAAGACCCGGATGTGCGCGGCAATCCCAGTGTCCTTGCGGTTGAATTCTACCAAGGCCCGCTCGCCTACGTGTGGGATGTCGAGGCTTCGGCCGGCACCGAACATGTGCCGCTCATTCTCGGACGACGCGCATTGCTTGCCGTGCGCATCGCGCATCCCGCGCGAGGCGCTCCCGATGCCTTGGTCAGGATTCGCCATACAGACGACGAGACGGACGTTGAAGACCTGACACCCCTGACCCACCTCGCCTCGAACGGGATCAGCGAGCTCAGTTCCGGGCGCTGGCAGACGACTTTGTTATTCGATCAGCCGGGCCGCCTGTTGCAAGCCAATCGCGAGACAAGCGTCATGCTCGATCCAAACAATCGGCTTGCCGAGGACGATGAGGACGACAATGAAGTCGCCATTACCTTCAGCGGACAGAGGTTGGAAAGATTTGACATGCGGTTCGTGCCCATACGCATCGAAGACGACACGCCCGACCTCAGCGACACCGAACCCTATATGCGGAGCATTTTTGATCTCTTTCCTATCGCCGACGACTTCACCACCGAGCGCGGCGCGACGCACCAATACCGGAGCGATGTGTGGCGCGTCGATGATGCCGCGCTTGAACTCTTGCATGGCTGGACAAGCGAGGCCGAAGAAGGCGAATTCTGGCATGGGATATTCAACTATCCCTACGATGGCAGCAGTTGCGGCTACGGCTATCTCGGTGTGGGTGTTGCGGTGAGCGCGTCGCACGATACGGGGAACGGATGCGGGGGCAGCCTTATTCAAGCTCACGAACTTGGACACAATTTCGGCCTGCTGCACATCGCCGCCGGATGTGGTGAGGGCAGTAACGTCGATGAAGACTACCCTTATCCGCTCGGTGCGATTGGCCCGCATCGTGGCTGGAGTTTCAGCGAGGAGAAGTTCATTCACCCAGAAGACGGGTATTTCGACGTGATGGGCTACTGCGAACCGCAGTTCATCTCCGACTACCACTACAAGAAGGCTGTGCGCCACCGAATTGATTCGGCCGCAAGCGCCACTAGCAACGCTTCAGATGCCCGCGTTTCTGTTCGGCAGCATAGTCAGCGCACCTCGGACCCGGTGTCGCAATTCACGCCGCGCAGCATTTCAATCACCGGAAGCATAGATGCCTATGGCATCTGGTCGCTGTATCAGGCAAGCCTCAGCAGGCTGGCACCACAGACCGCGCCGGAGAATGCACAATACGTCTTAGAGCTTCTTGATGCGAGTGAGTCGGTGGTGGCCCAGCAACCGCTTGCCGTGTTCACCGCGAGTCACGGTAAGCAGGCCGCGTTTAGTGCGCGCGTACAAAAGCGCTTGGATGCACGGCGGCTGCGAGTCAAGGATTTGAGTGGGATGGTCCTGCTCGACAGCGAGGTCAATCTATCGCAAGTCGAGTAAGCCGCAGGACGAACCGGGGGATTGCTAAGGGGACCTATATACAAAAGTAACGGAATCCTCAAGCCGTCTCCAACACCCACAGAAACAGCACACGGTCTGCACACGATCTTGACACGAACAACTTTGGCGACTAGGGTCAATTCTCCGGGTGAAGTGTAATGGCGGCGCAAGGATCGAGTGTTTGAGGGTCGCAAGATGTCGGCAAGCGCGGCAGGAAGTGACGTGATTCTAGTCCGAGGTGTCTTGACGGCCTTGTCATACTTGGCGGACTACTCTCGCCTGCTTGGGAAACGCCGGTCGCGGGTGGTTCCGCAGCGGCGGACGACGACGAGGAAATCGAGGAGATTGTTGTCACCGCCCAGCGTCTGAAGTGCCCTGTCGGGTGGGTGTGCATTGGTGGCGGCACCCTCCGGTTCACCAAATTCGAGCCTGTGGTTCCCGGACATGACCACGGCGGGGGAGGCGGTGCGCCGCGTAATGAAAAGGACGATGAAGAGGAGGAAGAGGAAGGGTGCTGGACAGACCTGACAGCCATGCCGGGAGCGAGGGTGTCCGGCAAGTTTGGTGAAAAACGAGAGAGAGGGCCTCACAAGGGTTTGGACATCGCGGTGCCGACGGGGACACCAGTGTATGCGGTGAGGAGTGGTGTTGTATCTGGAGTGAGAACGGGTGAGTTACCGCTTCCGGAGGGTTCAGGCGAAGGCCCGGCAGCTAGGAGACTTCGAGAAAATGCTACATCCACCGGCAACTATGTATTCATCAAGTACGACAATGGCGATGTAGGGCGATACCTGCACCTTAAGGTCAATTCGATCAAATTGCGCAGTGGCGATAGGGTTTCGCAAGGTGCGACGATAGGCCAATCGAATAAGACAGGAAAGGACATCACAGGTTCCCACCTGCACTACGACCACAATAGCAAAGGGAATTATGTAGATCCGCAGGACGAACTGGGGGATTGCTAAGGATGGTGCGGGACAGCAAACTCCGAATGCGAAATCGCAGCGTGGCGATTCTGCTTTCCGGTCTTTTGGTTTTCTTACTCATCAGCTTTTGGTCCGAGGATTCGGAGTTTAACAAGGAAGGGACCGGACCGCATGGCGGCGACGAAATACGGACCGGCGATGTGTCGCGTTTGTTGGCGAGCGAAGCCGAAGAGAAATCAAGTCACGTTGCATGGAGCCCTGCAACATATCCCGGCTTCCATCCAGATGAAGTGCTTGACAACCTTGATTGCCAGGTCACCGTAGCGGGAGACACGGCTCTCGTGGTGCTGCGGTCCGAGAAGGCAGGTGCTAGATTTGCCGCGGTTGGGCGTGTGGGTGTGCTGCATTCCGGGGAACTCGATTTTCTGCCTGCGACCTTCGACCTTGCCAAACGATCAGACGGGTCGGTATTGATGGCCTTTGGGGATGTCGAGCGCACTGAACCCGGTAGACCTAGCCACGACACCAAGTGGCCGGTGCACATCTATCTGGACGGGCAACCACTGATTGAGCACGAGAACATCTGGCAATTCGGACTTGCCAGCGACGGCTCGTCCTACTACTTGGTTGAGCCACTTGCCGGGGACACATCGCGGCTCGTAATACACAATCTTGATGAGGGGATAAATCGTTCGTATGACCTGGGAGAAATGGCGACCTCCTCGCCCGAAGGTGCGCTTCCCTTTGCCATTCACTATAGTTTGGACAACAGCGAATTGCACTTGCGCCCTACGATTGATGGCGTAGACACCAACTACTTCTATCCGGTGGGCGGGGAGCACCGGAGTCGGCACGAGGTGCGGGTGTCCGCACAGAGGAGTGAATATGGACTCATTGCGCAGGCGGCAGTCTTCGCCTCCTCTCAAATCGGTTACATCACATACTGGCTGCCGGACGGGGATGACTACTTTCTGCTCACGCGAGTGGAAAGAGACCCTGATGCCGTGGACAGCGAAGCTGTCAGTCGTTGGTCGCGCCGATTCCGGGATGTTGATGCGTCGCGATGGGACATGACCCTGTCGGAAGACGGCAATCTTCTTCTCTTGGCGGGGTGGACGGTGCGCCTCTTGGACACAGCGACGGGCGAATCGGTGCTGGAGATGCCGGTGGTGAACAAAGAAGCACAACTTGCGAGGCTCGCAAGCGTGCTTGCCCCGGACGCGGGTGTGGAAGACATCGGATGGGCGACCGGGACAATGGGACTATCGAACGACCATCTGTACATTGGGCGTGACTTCTCCTTGGAGAGGGATGGCTTTGAGGGTCGGGCGGTGGATGTGTACGACTTGAACGGCATTCGGGTCGACAGTCCGCCAGCACGTCGCATCCACTACTCTTCCGATGCGCCACCCTGCTCGCCCGATACACCCTTTCAGCGGCTCGCGGAACGCGACGGGCAATTGGTGTTTGAAACATGACACCGAACAAGCGAGTCGCCGAAGATGCCCGTTGTCCATGGAGCCTTGGGGTCAATGAAGCCTACCTTCACTATCACGCCACGGAATGGGGTGTGCCCGTTCACGATGATCGGACGCATTTCGAATTCCTCGTCCTTGAGAGCGCGCAAGCCGGCTTGAGTTGGCGGACGATTCTCGACAAGCGAAAGGGATACCGACGCGCCTTCGCCGACTTCGATGTCGAACGAGTTGCTCGCTTCAATCGGCGCTCCGTTGAGCGGCTCTTGAGC
>CAZNYE010000286.1:0-6065 GCA_964577185.1 uncultured Pseudomonadales bacterium
AATAAGCACCGTGCGCATCACCGGGATCATCTCCGGCGGCTCATGTCCCGCCGCGACGCAAGCGGCCCGGTGTTCGGCATACTTCCGCTCGAGGCTCGAAAGGCTCTCAACCGGCGAAGCCAAATAGGGCAAACCCAAGACACCCGCCTGCTCTACGGCTTTGGGGCCGAAGGCAGCCACCACCATGGGCGGATGCGGACGCTGCACCACGGGGGGTGAAAGCCGACGCTCTTCGCTACAGCCAGGGACCATTTCGCCGCTGAGAAGGGAGATAATGGCTTCAAGATGCTTGGAAAAGAGCGCCCGCTTGGAACCCGGAGGCACACCGAAGGCCGCAAGGGTGTCTCGATCATAGCCGCGGCCAATGCCCAGCAACAGACGTCCGCCTGATAGGTTGTCCAATACCGCGATCTGTTCCGCCGCCGCCAGTGGTGCCCGCAATGGGAGCAAATAGGAAGTGGTCGCAAGCTGAATTCGGCTGGTGAGCGCCGCCGCGGCAGAGAGCATCATGAGCGGGTCGGGAAGCGCGAAAGGCCCCTGCAGATGATTCTCCGGCAGCCAGAACGACTCGAAACCCATTTCCTCCGCGGCTGCGGCCTGCTCGGCAATGGACATTCCATCGGACAAATGCCATGGAGTAGTCCCTAGATGCAGCCTCATTTCTCAGACGCCGCCTCACTCCTGGCTTTGCTGCGCCCAACGCATTAATCTAAGGCTGAAGTGGAGCGCGTCGAGATGTCGTTCCAAGGCGAATTCTCGATACAGGGGATCGTCTTCTAAAAAGAGGCATCTCTTGTCTCCACAAGTAAAATCGGTTCGCTCGCCAAATCGGTTGCCCGCCGGACCATACTTGCCAAACCTGCCTTCCCTATTGAATTCCCAGAAGGATTCCCAAGTTGCCGGCTCCTGCCCGAGGATGGGCTGCTGAATCGCCGCGATTGTCAATTCGGCGAGCTCAATGAGCAACTGCTCCGGAGTGGCTTCCTCGCTGAGTAATTCGTCGCATTGCCGCTCCGCAAGCCTCGCTGTCAGGAGTTCCACATCAATTGGGTAGACGCTGAGACGATCGCGCATCGAGAGTCGCCAGAAGCGACTGAAATAGATGGGCACCACATACACCGGAACACTCATATCTTGGATGTGGGCCATGATCTGTCCCACAACCGAATAGTATTCGAGCAGGTTTTCGGCCTCGCTCGACACCGCCTGCAGTTTCTTGAAGCGCTCGTGAAGCCTCGTCTGAACCAGACCTAAGAGACGCTTTCTTCCCTGGCTCTCACGTTCATAGAATCCCCATCGAAACGTTCTCATCAAGCGAGAGTCAGATTCCTTCACGGCGCTTCTCGCGATATATCTCACCTGGAGCGGGGTCAGCACGGGCAGCTGCGCGTCTAGAGCGCACAGGTTGAATTGCCGCGCCGCGGCAAAGGTCATCTTCTGATGAATTTCGCCCTCATAGGTCCAGGCTGACGCGGCACAAAGCAGCAGGACGAAAAGGCACTTGGATAATCGATTGCTCACTGCAAAATGCTATCACGCGGCATGGTGAATGGAACAACAAAAATCGGTAGAATCAATCTGGATATGTTGATCTCGGGCAATTCTCATTATGGCTGCGAACTTCGGGGTGAGATGCCTTCAGCCCTATTTTTTTGGCCGAATTGCGGACGATTCGCTTCTCTCAAGGTCGCGCGGAAGGAGTTCGCAGCCATAATGAGAATTGCAGGTTGAATACACCAATGATCGCGGCTTACCTCAGGTGTCTTCTGGCCGCCTTTTCTCTTTACCCCTTCGGCCTTTGGGCGGAGCGGTCGCCCATTGACCCCGCTTCTGTGCATGGTAGAACCGCGCTTGACCTGACCGAACAGCTCGAACGCTCGCATCTGCGCGACAACAGGCTTGATGACGAGACGTCGAGCGTCATGTTTGACCGCTACCTAGAGACGCTTGACCCATCACGCGCGTTTTTCCTGAAGGCGGATATAAGCGAATTCGACGAGTTCAGGTATCTGCTAGATGACTTCATACTCGATGAGGACATGTCTCCGGCGTATCTGATCTTCAATAGGTTGCTTGTCCGTCAACAGGCCAGATTCGAATGGCTGATCAATCGCACCGAGAATCATTGGGACAACTTGGAATTCACCCGCGATGAGGAGTTGTTGCTTGATCGCTCGGAAGCCCCGTGGGCCGATACCGAAGACGCGCTTGACGAGGTATGGAGGAAGCGGCTGAAGGGCATCATCATTGACGGCAAACTGGCGGGTGAATCGGACGAAGAGATTCAACATCGACTCTTGCGGCGCTACCGCAACAGCCTCAAGGGGTTGGAGCGCTACAACGCTCAGGACGTTTTCACCCTGTTCGCAAATGCCTATGCCAGCTCGCTCGACCCACACACTGCCTATCTCTCACCACCCGTGTTTGAGAATTTCAACATTGTCATGTCACAGTCGTTGGAAGGCATCGGTGCGGTGCTGGCGGAAGAGGAAGACTATGTTCGCATTCAACGCATACTGCCCGGCAGTCCCGCTTCCAAAAGCGGCAAGCTGGTGCCAAACACCAGCATCCTGGCGGTTGGACAAGGGAGGGCCGGAGCGCTTATTGACGTTGTGGGCTGGCGCATCGACGATGTGGTGAAACTGATTCGCGGACCTCGCGACTCAGTGGTTCGATTGAAAGTTCGCCAACCGCATAGCGAAGGCCAAACCGAACCGCTCGAAGTCTCCATCGTTCGCAATCGCATTCAGCTCGAAGAACAGGCGGCGAGCAGCCAGATCATTGAGTTCGATCACGATGGTCGTACCAGGCGCATGGGGGTGATTCGAATCTCCTCCTTCTATGCAGACTATGAGCACAAGCGGACATCGTCCGGCGATGTTGAGCGGCTCGTCAACGAACTGCAAGCCGAGGGTGTTGAAGGCGTCGTGATCGACCTGAGGAACAATGGCGGTGGATTGCTCCAAGAGGCCAACCGTCTCGCGGGTCTCTTTATCGACGAAGGGCCAATCGTGCAAGTGCGTCAGCACCGCAGGCGCCCCCTTGTGCATCATGATCGCAACCGCGGTGTCGTTTGGAACGGCCCGCTTGCGGTGCTGGTGAACCGTCTCTCCGCATCCGCATCGGAAATATTCGCCGCAGCGATTCAGGACTACGGACGCGGAGTGATCATAGGGGAGAGAACCTTCGGCAAGGGCACCATTCAGGAACTCATCCCCTTGGAGCACGGGCAGGTGAAACTCACCCAGGGCAAGTTCTATCGAATATCTGGCGTGAGCACACAACACGCCGGTGTCACACCTGACATAGAGTATCCGCAATCCGTCGATCCCAAGGAAATCGGGGAAAGTGCCCGCGAGACCGCGCTACCGAGCGACTCGATTGAGCGGGCGAGGTATTCTCGATCTCGTCAAGTCGAAGCGCTCTCTTCAATTCTGCGCGACAACCATCAGATGCGCATCGAGGATAATCCGGACTTCCTCTACGTCCAAGACATGGCGGCGCTGGCGCGCGAACTTCGAAGAAACACTCATTTAAGCCTCAATCTTGAAACCAGACAGCGCGAAAAGGAAATCATCGATACAAAGCGGCTCGAAATAGAGAACCGCCTGCGCCTCAGCAGAAACGAGCCGATTCTCACGGACCTGAGTGACATGCGGGCATCCTCCGAGGCGGCAGAGGACTCCGAGGGGATTTCCGAATCCATAGAGCAGAACGGAGAAGACGGGGACGACTTGGAAGACCCATTTGTCACTGAAGCCATGCGCATTCTCTCGGACTACGTACAACTTTCATCGCAGTTGCTCGCGGCGAGCAAACAAGAGATTTAGGGATCTAGGTCGCTCTCCCTGCGGGAGAGCGACCTGAATTTGACCTGATTGCGGGCACACTCAAGAGTGCGCATCTGCCGACAATTCCGTTGAGCAGATGCCCGAGCGTGGCACTTGACAATCTCAGCCTACAATCCCCAATTCCGGGCCGCTACGGTGCGATTACCTTTGAACACGCCCTGACGCATGCGCCCGGACTCGAAGTGCTGGGCTACGAGTACAGCAAGAACTTCGCGCCCGCTCCCGCTGGCTCGCTCGCAGCCACAGCAGATAACATGGCGCGGTTCAACCACATCTCTCCGATCAGCGAAAGTGCTTGACGTAGACGGCGGACTTCCCAATCACGAAATACAAATCACCGACACTGACACGACCTGTCAGAGCTGAAACGCAAGCGCCCGTTCGCGGATGGCCGTGAGGATTGCCGCCTCAAATTCCTTAATGGTCATTTTGTGCTGTTGGCGCGATGCGTATCTGCGCAGCATGACTTCCCCGGCCGCCTGTTCCCGCTCTCCCACAACCAGCATGTTGGGCACCTTGCGCACCGTAGCCTCGCGGATCTTCTTGGAAACCGACTCGGTTGACGGTGCGCGTTCAGCACGCACGTACTTCGCCCTTAACCGATCAACGATGCCTTGCGCATAGGCATCGAACTGCTCTGAGACGGTGATCACTTCCACCTGCACAGGGGCGAGCCAAGTCGGAAACGCCCCGCCAAAATGCTCGATGAGAAAGGCTATCATGCGCTCGTGGGTGCTCAAGGGTGCGCGATGGATGCAATAGGGCATGTGCTCCTGCCCATCGCTTCCCACGTAGGTGAGGCCGAACCGCTCAGGCTGCGCGAAATCGAGCTGTACGGTACTCACAGACTCTTCGCGACCGGTCACCGTGACGAACTGGATATCCACCTTGGGGCCATAAAAGGCGGCTTCCCCTATCCCGACGTCATAGTCCAATTGCATCTCGTCGAGAATCTCCTTCAGGATGCGCTCCGAATTCGCCCACGCCTCGGGGTTTGAAACGTACTTGTCAGCCCGCTTCTCATCCTCCGGGTCCATCAGCGACAAGCGAACTCGATACTCATCTAAGCCGAGAATTTCGTACATCCGGTCGTGGAGCGTCATGACGGCCTTGAATTCTTCCTTGATCTGCGCTTCGGTACAGTAGATGTGGGCATCGTTCATGCACATGCCGCGAACACGCAAGAGTCCGCTTACCGCACCCGATTCTTCCATGCGATACACCTGACCGTACTCGGCGAGCCGCATGGGCAGGTCGCGGTAGCTGCGCGGCGCCGACGCATAGATTCGATGGTGGTGCGGGCAGTTCATGGGCTTCAACACATAGGACTCCTTCACTTCCGACCCCCCGTCATCATCCTCTTCGGTGATATTCATGAAGGGGTACATGTCATCGGCGTAATAGGGCAAGTGTCCCGAGGTGTAGTAGAGGTCGGTCTTGGCAAGATGCGGCGTCGCCACGCGCTCATATCCGGCTTGGAATTCCAATTCACGCGCGAGCTTTTCGAGCTCATCGCGCAGCACGGTCCCTTTGGGTAGCCATAGGGGCAGCCCTCGACCAACCTGCGGATCAATGCGAAACAGACCGAGCTCTGCGCCGAGCTTCTTATGGTCGCGCGCTTGTGCGAGTTGGTATTTTTCTACCGCTTCATCGAGTTTCGCTTTGCTCTCAAAGGCCCAGGCGTAAATGCGCGTCATCATCACTCGGTCTGAATCACCCCGCCAATAGGCACCGGCAACACTGCGAAGCTTGAAGCAGTCTCGTGGAATCTCGCGCGTATTCTCAACGTGCGGACCTTCGCACATATCAACGAAGGGGCCGTTCCTATAAAAGGTCAAGCCGTCTAGACCCTGTTTTTCAAGCAATTCCTGCGCGTACTCGCGCTTGTGTGGCTCGTTCATCTCAACGAGTCTCGCCAGTGCGTCGTCTGCCGAAAGCGATTCGCAGTAAAAGTTCTGGCGGCTCTTCAAGATCCGCTTCATGCGCCGTTCAAGTTCTGGGAAATCGTTTGCGGTGATGGGTTCCGTCAATATGAAGTCGTAGTAGAAGCCATCGGCGATCGGCGGTCCGAATCCGAGCGTTGAGCCCGGACGCAGCTCAAGCACCGCCTGCGCGAGCACATGTGCCAAGCTATGACGCAATCGATAGAGTTGGTCTTTTTCTTCCGTTTCCACGAGTCAGGCTGCCTTGGCGACCAAGTCGTTAAGTACGTAT
>CAZNYE010000287.1:0-10741 GCA_964577185.1 uncultured Pseudomonadales bacterium
CCCGGATAACCCAGTTCCCAGGCGCTTCGCAGCCAGTGGAAGCCGTGCACCTGATGCTCCTTCAGTGTTGATCTCAGTCCAATGGGAGAGTTCCTTTCGCTGCGCTTCTGTCGCTGTTTGCTCGCTGCCTGGTACTCAACTCTGTCGAAGTTCTGGTTCACTTTGAGGATCGTGCGAGCTTGGCCTTGCGTCTCCTCTTCTTGGACTTCGCCTTGTTCCGTGAACGAGGCAATGCTCTTGATGCACTCAAGGGTCTCTGGAGTTGCTGGAATTGTGTGGCCGTGGAACTCAAGTGTCGGGTCGCCTCGCTCAATAGCGGTCTCGACCTTGATGCGGAGTTCTACAAGGCTCTCGTCATCGAGCGTGAGATACTCATCGCCAATGCGAATCCCGAATCGCTCCGGAAGCCAGTCGTTCACAAATTCCTGTGACATCCACGGAAACACGGGCGGGGTCCACAGGCCAATATCGATTACTCGTTGTGAATACTGTTCGGTTTCGATAAAGAGCTGTCCGAGTGATTCGCCCTTGCCATCAGATTCTTCGAGTTGTTCTAGGTGGGCCCTTGGCGAACGTGCAAACTCCCATCTCGCCTCGGGTGTTCCTTGTTGCGCCTTTCTGACCGCAATCAGGGCGGGTCTGAGCGCCTTATCGATGAACACATATGTGCCGTTGGCCACGGGATACATGTCCCGCGCGTCTTCCCAGCCACGAAATCGCTTGGCGAATTCTCTTTGATAGCCAGAAGGCAGGAGGGAATCGGCCTCGCTCACCAGCGGCGCATCCTCCTCAGTTTGCTGGTTGTCCTCGGCGATACGGCGGCCGAATAACACAGGGTCAAAATGCACACCGTCCGGGCCTTGTCGCAATGAAAGGGAAAACGCGGCTGCATGAGCTACTCGGACAGCCTTCATGGTTCCAGTGGTTCTGAGCTGTTTCGTAATGTCGTCGGGTACGAGAGCTTGGAGTTTTGCCAAGGCCTCGCACCTCGCGTCGACGCTAGGCCGCTCTTTCGCATTGAATCTGCCCACTTCTTCAATGACCTTGAAAAGCTCTTCGGGTATGCGGTACCTCATTCCGCGAACATGGAGGATGGACCCGGCGCGATCAGTCGGAAGGAATTGGTCTCCTTTGTCTCGCCAAGTGGCAGTGATGCGAAATTCAGGGGAAAGGAAGATCTCTTGAGCTTCGAGCTTAAGAGGGAAGGGCGTGGCCGGTGGAAGGCCGATGGCCTGTGCCTGCGAGTCGCTTAAGGCGGCCACAAGATCGTCGCGCAATAGGATGCCGTCGCCAACTAGACGGGCTGGCTGATCATCATCTTCGAGCCGGTCGAAGATGAATCCCAATATCGAAAATGTCTCACTCGGAGCAAACTTGTTCCATTCGTCGACAGGAATTGAGGACTTGGCCCCTAGCATGCGTTGATGCTGGAGTTCGAGTATCACTCCGTCTGGGCTTTCCTTGAAACTGAAGCGGGTCTTGGCCAATTGAGCTTATGTTCTGGGTTGATCAAGGCATGTATTCATAGCTGGGTATCTCTATCCCGGTCCATTGCTCAATATAGTCATGGGCTTGGTTTTGCCAACAATTCGTGCCTTCGACGGGCCAATGGGTAAACGCCTTGTGACATTGGGCTCTCAGATTTGGTCCTCTGTAGATCGACTGATATAGCTGAGGAGCGTTTGCGTGAGCTTCTCTCCAGATTCTCAGACTCCCGTTGTGGCTCCAATCCGCGATCACAAGGTTTGCGATACGCATGACGAGCACGGCGTGAGAACTCTCTGCCGATTGAAGTTGGGCGAAGCTGCCTTTGATCTCGTCCTTCACATCTTGTGATTCTCGAATCATCTTATTGACTATGATCTGCCCTCCAAAGGCGAAAGCTACCCAAGCATGTGGGACGTGCCCGCGATTCATGTAGGCTTCCCAAAAGGCGCGTCGATATTGCCACTGGTCGGGGCGATTTGTCGCTTCGCCCACTACATCCAAGAAGAGTCGTAGGGATCGACGTGCCAGCCATCTGAAGCGTACAGCCTTTGCTGCTTCCGAGACTCCGGACCACCGACTTTGGTCAAATCGTGGGTCCCCGTAGGTCTGGTCAAGGAAACTCTCGATATCGTCTTGGAGTTGTGGGTCGGAAGGTTCTCTATCGGCCCACGGTAAGAGCAGTGCCTCCGCTAGCGGCCTGCGCTCCATTGGATATCTGAGCATTCCGTCCGGAGACTTAGCCCACCGCATGAGACCTCGCGCTAGATTGGCGTCTTCTCTTCCGGATAGGAGCGACCGAACCGATGCGCAACCCTCAATGAAGCAGGAACGACCGAGACCACTCGTAACGGCATCGCCCCGAATCCCTGCTTCATGAAATATGGAATCGGCTTCTTTTCCGCCAACTATTTCCGTGGCCAATGTGCTTGCGACCATCCGTGTGTCGAATAGCCGATAAGACTCACTCCGCCGTTTCCACCGCTCGAGTCCTGGGCGTGATCGCACCTCGCTTGCGAGCAATTTGGCAATCGCGCGAATACTGCGGGACCCACTATCGAAGTGCCTTAGATAGTGTCCGACGAGTGCGTTGCACATAGCTACGCCTTCTCGCTTCTGTACCTCGCGCAATATTCCTTTGAAGATTCGCCGGTCTTCTTGCAGCGGGGGTTGCCCTTCGGCCAAGACCAAGATGCTGCGCCTGAGCTCTTCTCTGCTGAGAAGATCCCATGATCTTCGGTCACTGATTTGGCGAAGCTTGAAGACGAGTGCGCCCCGATCAAATTGGTCCCGCGCTTCGCCCGCTCGTTCAATGCGGGAAAGGAGTCGGGTTGATTCTTTCTTGAGTTGGGTCGGTGGGTGTGGCTTCGTTAAGATCAGCGAAGTTTGTTCTGAGAACTCGGTGAGTACTTCGCGAAGGCTCATTGGCTCGCTTCCCCGTTCGTCGTGATTTCTCCCTCAATTTCTTGTTGAGTCGATGAACGAAGACTGGCCATGAGTATGCGAAGGTCTATCCGACGGTTGGGATCCTTCATTTCGGATATGGGCCTGTGCTCGCCGTAGCCACTGACGCTAAGTACTGGAACGCCGGACTGGTTCAAGAATGAGAGCAGTAATGGTTGTCTTGAACCCTCGTCGATGCCTGAAGCGCTGAGCAGAGCTCTAAAGGTATTTGTGGCCCGTGCTGCCGATAGGTCTAGGTTGTCACGAAAAGGGCGGCCAGAGGATACGGGATCTGTGTCGGTGTGCCCTTCGATGAGCACTGCATCGATCATCGCCAATCCGTCGAAGCACTCGGCATCCCGATGTCCTGCTAGGTGTGTGTAGCAGGGCAAAACGTGTGAGAGACTCCTGGCAAGCGCCGCAATTGCGTTGCTGCCCGCTTCATTCAATTCGGCGTGGCCAGACTCAAAGAGGACAGACTCGGGCAATCTCAATATGCCTTGATCGCGGTCGATGCTCACTTGCACACCTTGTTCTTTGAGCATCTGTTGAATGTCTTCAAGGATCTTGGTTCTCGCCTCTTTGGAAAACTCCACCTGGTGGATGGTCTCTTTGAATTGAAGGGCGAAGAACATCAGCATGATGATGAAAATCAGAAGTAGGCCGACCATAAGGTCAGTCATGGAGACGAAGTAGTTTTCGTCGCCGTCCGCCGATGCCGTGTTTCGACTTGCCACTCAACCTTCTCCTATCGCCTGTCCCGCTGACCAAGTTCTCGGGTTGTTTCCCTTAGGTCTTCGACAAGCTGTTCGAGTGATTCAAGCCAGCCGCCCAATCGCTGAACGGAGCTGCCAAGCTGAGAGTCCATCTCGCCGACAAAACGATTGAAGTGGTCAACGACGGTTTCGACTTCTCTCACAAGGCTCTTCAGAACTTCGCCAAGTTGCTCATCCACTCCTTCGAACTTGGTCGATGCCGAGCTAGAAATTTCAGCCGCCTTTTGGAGAGCATCAGATGTCTCGGCTACTTGGCGCTGAACGGTGCGCATTGTGGTGTCAAGTCTTGCCAAGGTGGTTTGCGTTTCGCGACTTGCGGATGCCATTTCCTGGGCAATTTTCTGGAGTGGCTCGGCGGAACTTCTGAACGACCGGGCCGCATCTTGGGCAGCTCTGCTTGTCTCCTGGGCACTGTCTGACACAGACGACATGGCTCTTCGGTGCGCGGCTATTTGTTGCTCTATTCGCTCGAACTCGCCCGCCGCACTTTCGAGGGCCGACTTGAGGGCAAGTGCCGACTCTCCAACTTCTGCCGAGGCGCGTTCTCCTGCCTCTTCCGCGCCCTGAGTCACCTTTTCGACGGCTTCTTCTATGCGTTTTGCCGTGACTGTGGATGCAGATTCAAAGGCTCCTGCAGCTCCCGCCACCTGTCCAGCGAATTCGCCGGCTGCGGCTTGAGTTCGAGCCATCATGTCCGCGCCGACCGTCTCAAGGCTTTCGGCTAGCGTTTGCGTCACCTGTCCAATGCGATCATTGAGTGCTTGTATTTGCTGGTTCATGGCTTCGTCGCTGCGAGTGGCTCCATCCTCCAGACTGGAGGCCATGTGAACCACCTTGTCTGTCAATAGATCAATCGCTGAGCGCATTTCGGTGGTGGAGTTTTGTACCCCTTCCGTGAGATTCGTACCGGAGTGGTTGAGGCGTTCTCCCAAGCCTTCCAAGGATGACTTGAGATCTTGCAGGACAATGGCGAGTTGATCGAATTGCTCGCGTGTAGTCTGAGTCAACTGATCATTGAAGGCCCGCCCCATTTCGTTGACGGCTTGGGTGTTTATCTCGGACAGGTTGCCCGCCACTGACCCAAGGTTTGAATTCATTTCTTCGAGAGGTTTGGAAAGGTGCGCTGGGAGTGTGGTGTTGAGTGCTTCTTCGACTTTTTGCCCGATGGCAACGGCTATATCTGTATTGAGCCTTACAAGCTGCTCGTTGTTCTGTTCGGCCACACGTAGCTCTTTGAGGGCGATGTCTTCGGCCGTTACGAACAGCAGGCGGCTTTCGAGTTGTTGGCACAGCTTGCCAAAAGCGCGATCAATTGATCTGCCGCCTATGCGGAGGGCAACCACAAACACCAGCGAGGCCAGCAAGCCGGCGATTGAGGTGTAAAACTTGAAGCTTGCGGCATATAAGAGGTTCTTGAGTTCTTCCTGAGTACTCGCAACGGAGGCGCTTTCGCTGATGCCCATGGTGGCGAAGTAGAGCGCTGAGACGAGGCCGAAAAACGTAAGAAGGAGACCTCCGCCAACAAAGATGGCGGGTAGGGCGTGAAAGAACCGGAATTCCAATCCCGAAGCCGTGGCATTGAAGAAGTCGTGGGGACGAGACGTGTTGAATACCTCTTGGGACGCTTCGGTTGGCTCGGGTTTGATGAGGGTCTCTTCGAATTCCTGCCATGCATGGCGAAGGAAACTCTTGCTTCTTATATCGGTTTCGATAGTGGCGAGACCTTCCGATTCGATCGAATCGCCGGTCCCCTGTATCACTCCAGATGTTTGGGCAAGTGCGCGGCATCGAAGCCACACCCAAACGGTGTACACCAGAAGCAGCACACCTGCGATCACCAGCCCGTAAAGGGCTAGCGCGGGTGCAAATGCGTCGTCTTTGAACAACTCAAAGATCGGATCTAGCCATCCGATTGCCCAGGAACCGGGCTGTAGGAGCGCATCCATAAGGATATCCAACTCCTCTTATGTATTTTTGGGGTTGCTAAATATAACCGAGATAACCAACGCTGCGTTGTTCGCGTTGTTCGTGTCTCTTGGAGCTTATATAGCTTGCTTATGGCCATTGCGGCGACTTGGGTTTTGATGCAATTTGGAATAGAAGCAACTAGCTACGCAATTATCTGTCGATTAGCAACGATGGTAGGAAGAGGCTGAAGTGTTGTCCTGCCGCGAAAGCAGGGTATCAGCTATTCCGACAGCAGGCACTTGCCGAGGGCATTGCAAGGGTAGGGAATTATGAACGTGTGTTCTCAGTCGTTGCCCATGATGCGCGGAACAAACGATTGATCAAGAGTTTGCGGAGTACCGGACTGGAGGATTTCACGCGAGATTGGGGATCGCTCTTCAATGGCAAGACGCACTTCTCCACATTCACTCATCAAGAATGGGTTTCTTGGGTGCGTGCGAAAGACGTAGATGATCGCTGGCAGAGATGGCTCTCTTGGGTTTCTGAGCGCTACGGTTATAACTGAGTGCGGACTCTCCGACTGTGGTCTTGCGCCCAGGGGACAAAGTTGGGGTTAGTTCCTGCTCTAGGGTGAGAATAATTGCGTGCAAATTGAAGTGCCTAATCTTGGGTTGGCCTGAAGATTGAATTACAGAGAAATCCTCGGTAGTAGCCGCCTACTAGAGAGGACTTGGGGACACACCGCGTATATCTCCTCTCGTGGATGTACTGTTGTCCATGCGGGGGTGTTCCATTGGTCGCGCGAAACTGACCAGCGGGATCCTGAGTCCACAGTATTCATTCTCATATTCCTTGAGTCAGCACAACAATTTGAAGAAGCGCCAGCGAGGGGCGCAGAATCCACCGCGTACCAATCTGCGTGAACCCTTGGTCGGGTTACTCGCGAATACAACAGCCCTCGGCGAATTAGCGAGGCATTCCGCCTTTCATGCAGATTGGTACAAATGGCCCGACGCCATGCGCGTCGGAGAAGGCTGGTATTCATCTGTGCGACCATGAAATCAACATCAATTCGTGTGAATCGGAGGAGTGCGCTAAAGTACGAGGACGGCCCGCCTCCGAGGACAGCTGCACAAGATGAACGTCTATTGCTAAACTGCACCATTGACCCGACATCTTTGCGGATACTTCGTCAATGTTCAATTCCCTGCGCGGATTCATGTCCTCGGACTTGTCGATTGACCTTGGCACGGCCAATACGCTCATCTACAAGCGCGGCGAGGGAATTGTCTTGAATGAACCGTCAGTGGTGGCGATCGCGGAGGTTCAAGGGCAGAAGGTGGTCGTATCTGTCGGCACCGAGGCCAAGAAAATGCTTGGTAAGACCCCGCGGGGTCTTGAAGCCATCCGTCCCCTGAAGGATGGGGTGATCGCCGAAATCGGCGTGACCGAACAGCTCTTGAAAGCCCTGCTCGGGCGCGTGAACAAGCGTTCCATGCTCATTCCGAGGCCGGGTCCCCGTGTGCTTGTATGTGTGCCTTGCAAGGCGACCGAAGTTGAACGGCGCGCAATTCGCGAATCCGTTTACACGGCGGGCGCGCGTGAAGTGATCCTGATTGAAGAACCCATCGCGGCCGCGCTCGGTGCCGGCCTGCCCTTGAACGAAGCACATGGGAAGGTGGTTGTTGACATTGGAGGCGGCACAACTGAGATCGCCGTGATTTCACTCGATGGCATCGTTTATTCGGAAACCTTGAGAGTTGGCGGCGATCATTTTGATCGTGCCATCGTAAGTTTCCTGCGCGAGAAGTACCAGGTGCAGATTGGCGAAACTTCAGCCGAAGAAATCAAGATCGAATTGGGAACAGCCTGCGAACCCCAATCGAAAGATGAAGTACGGCGAATGGATGTGCGGGGCCTCAACCTCTCCAAGGGGCTGCCCGAAAGGATTATGATCACCTCCACCGATGTATGGTCGGCCTTGCGAAGTGAACTCGCGCAGATAGTGCGAGGTGTAAAGTTGGCACTCGAAAACTCACCGCCGGAACTTGTGGCGGACATTGTTGACAGCGGCATAGTGCTCACCGGCGGCGGCGCGCTTATCGCCAATATTGACCAGCTTATTTCAAGCCAGACATCCGTGCCGACCGTTCTCGCCGACGATGCGCTCACCTGTGTCGCTCGTGGCGGCGGGGTTGCGCTTGAACTGATGGACCAGGCAAGTCGCTGGCGAGTATTGACGACCCAATAGCCACTCTGAGTCTCACTGGTCTCAATGGTCTCAGTGGTCTCAGTGGTCACCCTGTCCTAGAACGTTTGCTCGGGACATGCACGGAAGATCACCGACAGCCAAGAGGTCGCGTAGAGGAATGCTCGGTCTCGGTGTGCTATCGGTGCTACTGCTCGTGATCGATACCACAAGCGGCCTGCTCGGCACGACGCGCATGGTCTTTTCCACGTTGGTCAGTCCGCTTGAGTATATCGCTGAGGCGGTACACTCAATTGATGAATTGGTCGAGGAGATGTTGCTGGCGCCGGGGGCACGGGTCGCCGAACGCAGGGCCTTCAACCGCGAGATAGTTTCCTTGCGCACTCGATTGCTTGAGCTCGAGGTGGTCACCGCCGAGAACGAGCGACTTCGCGGCCTGTTGGGTGGTGTTGCGCGCCTGGACCTGAACGTTGTGGTTACGGATGTGATTGCCTTCACTTCCGGCGCGGGTGGCAGCTTGGTGACAATTGATGTGGGGGAATTGCATTCGGTGAAGCTCGGTGACCCGGTGATCGATGGCGCGGGCTTGTGTGGCCAGGTGGTCGGCACCGGATTGACAACCGCACAAGTGCTGCTGGTCACAGATCCTTCGCATAGCGTTCCGGTGGTCATTGAGCGAACGGGCGTACAAGGGATTGTCTCTGGAACCGGCAGCGGCGGGTTCGTTGAGCTTGAAGGGGTTTCGAGTATTGCGGATGTGCAGGTGGGAGATGTGATGGTAACTTCCGGATTGGGTGGCCGCTTTCCGTACGGCTATCCTGTTGCGGAAGTCGTGTCCTTTGTCGTGGATGACCCCATTCGTGGCATGAGGGTCTATGCTGAGCCGCTCGCGGACCCAGCCATCAGTCGTCACTTGATCGTACTTCGCAGCCCAGAGGGATAGAGGCGGGCTGCTCACCGAACAGCTCGCTCAGCGAATCAGAACATTGGTCGGGATCACTCAATAAAGTGCAGCAGGACGAGACAGCATCATTCCACTTCGTGCTTTCGATGATAGGCGGCATCTTCCTGTACCTGGTCGCTGCTCCACTATTCGGTTCGCCCGCCGGCTATGGCGCATGGCTACGGGTGGAGTGGATTCCGCTACTGCTCTTCTTCTGGGGGCAGCGACGACCCAACTGGCCTCCGCTATGGATTCCCTGGCTGTGCGGACTGTTTGTCGATGTATTGCGCGCAGACCCGCTCGGGCTCAATGCGCTGTGCTTTCTCACCCTCTCCTGGTTGCTGTCAGTCCGGTTTGAGTGGTTTCGGACGCTCGCGTTGCTTGAGCAGTGCTTGGCACTCTTGTTGTTTCTCTGCATCTATGCGGGGGCTATCCTCGGCGCATTGTTGCTTGCTGGGCGAGACCTTGGGGTCTGGTGGCTCTCATTCGTGCCCGCGATCATTACCGCGGCGCTCTGGCCCATCTCCTCTGTGGTTCTCACGCGCATGCATGCAAGGGCCCTCAATGTCTGATGAGGTGTCCAGTCAAGATTCGCGGCATCTTCCGAAGCCATTGCGGCGACGACTGAATAAGCTCTTTGGCAATGCTCTGGCCGCGTCGCTGGCGTGGGCGCTGCTTGGATTCGGCCTTCTCCTCATCGCCTTGCGCGCCTCAATGACGCTGGTGCCATTCTTCGAGGGACAGGCGAACGAGTGGCTCCTCGAGCGATTCGATGCGCATCTTTTTGGACTGCACGGGGATTGGCATGGATTCACCCCCCAATTGAATATCGAATCCATTGTGTTTCCCTATGGCTCCATTGAGGACATCCGCGTGGACCTCGATCTGGTTGGCAGTCTTTTGGCACGCTCAGCAAGAGTCGATGGCTTACGTTTTAGACACGCCGCGATTGAGTTTCCACGAGATTTTGACCTCATGGGTTTTCTCTTAAACCCGCAAGGCGAGTTGGACTTGATGTCCATGTTCTCAGGTGCGCGCATGCTTTCCGGCAACTTGGAGCTGCGCGTTGAGGAGAACTCGGAGAGTCTTGTCCTGGCTTGGCACATGCGTTCGGGAGGAGAAAACCAAGGCCAGATTCGACTGGTGGCGCAAGGCAACGAAGGCAGCGAGGGTATCGTCATAGGGTATGACCTCGACACGGGACTGCTCAAGCGCCGCTTTGAGGGGGCGGTCAGGGCCCGGGGTCGACTCACCATTCCAGATTCCTTTGCCTCTCTGATTGGTGTCTCAGGGGTGATTTCTTCACTTGACGCCGAAGTTCGGATTGAGCGCGGTCGTCTCTCGGCGCTTGGAGAGGTGCGTGCGAAGGCGCTCCGGTTCGGGAATTTCCTCATCGACAATGCCGAGGTTGTGGCCAAGGGCAAGGGCACTCCACGGCTTGTTCAGGGGGAGCTGCAACGAGCGACTGTGGAGCGCCGCGAGCAATCCCTTGACTTGGCCGGCACCTTGTTCAGCTACGATGAAGAGCAGCGCTGGCGCTTCAATCTTCCTGATCAGTTGATCGAACAACTGACGGGTTTTGTGGTGGCTTCAGGACGCGAGGAAACCTTGCTGGTTCGCTGGTCGGAACGCTTCGCACCGAGGGGAAACTTGTTGCAGATCGCTGCTGAAAAGAGAAGCGGGAACCCATTGGTGTGGAGTGCGAGGGTTGAAGATCTTTCGGCGCTGTCTTGGATGGGAAGCCCGCGGCTTGAACAGCTGGACGCTCAGCTGGTGTTCGCTTCCGGCGCGGCTCGTGTGCTGGTTGAATCCGCCAATCCAATTGTGGGTCTTCCCAAGCTGTTTGATCAGCCGGTCGCACTTGGAAGCACAAAGGGAGAATTGTGGTTGCGGTTCTTGCCAGGCTACTTTGGAATGCGCGGATTTGATCTTCGCTCGGCGATGCCGGGAGGCGGTGAGGGGGTCGTCAACCTCAGC
>CAZNYE010000288.1:0-2217 GCA_964577185.1 uncultured Pseudomonadales bacterium
GCATTTCAAGGCGCGCGAGATGCATGCCGACGCACATGTGCGGACCCCAGCCGAATCCCAGATGTCGATTGGGCCGGCGCGTCAAATCGGCTTCGTCGGGGTTCTCGAACGCATCCGGATGCAGGCTGCCCGCCGCCATGAAGAGTTCAATACTATCGCCCTGCTTGAAGTTGACGCCGTGAAACTCAAGATCGCGGGTGACAAAACGCCGCGTGGTGAGCACCGAATGCAGGCGCATGATCTCTTCAACGGCTGGCGTGATCTTGTCGGGGTCGCCGCGCAGTTCGCGCTGCAGTTCCGGGCGCTCGCCGATGTACTTGAACACCCAGGTCAGTTGATTCGCGACGGTATCGAGTCCACCGACAAACAGGTTGAAACCGAGGCCGAGGCGTAGTTCTTCCGAGAGGTCGGCGTTCACCAAGAGGGTGAGGAAATCGTCCTTCGGGTCGGCTCGGCGCTCATCGAATCCCTGCCGCACCCGCGCGACGATTTTGCGAATGGCATCGCGAGATTTTTCGATATCGTTTGGATCTGGTTGCAGGAGCGCCGCTTCCCACGCGAGAAACTCATCGGCCTCCTCCATGGGCAGTCCCATCATGAGAAGAAAGATATGCGTGGGAAAGATCAGCGACACATCTTCAACAAATTCACAGCTTCCCTGATCGAGACATTTTTGCACCAGGCTGCGCGCGAGTTCGCGAATGCCATCGGAGAGTTTCTGCACATTGGGCGGCAACAGCTTCTCCCGTATCACCCGCCGCACCTGGCCGTGCAGCGGTGGGTCGGTGTCGATGGGAATCATGAGCTCGAAACCCATATTGATGAGCTCGTTAAATCCCGAAATGCCGACGCTCGAAAAGTCACCGGGCTCGCGCATGATTTCACGGATCATCTCGACATCGGTCACCTGCCAGGCACCGCGCGTGAACGTGCGGTCCATCTGCGGAGTGATGTTGTAGAAGATCGGCGGCTTGCTCTCGTGCAGCTTGCCAATTTCGGCAAAGATATCCGCCCTGGGATCCATGGTGAACACGTTGAAGGAGTCAACAAGCTCCTCTGGAACGTGGTCGGGTACGGTAATGCTCGGCATGATCATTCCACTTGTTGCCATGAGTTGACTTCGGCTGTTTCGCTCTTAAGGCACAGGCAAGCAGGGCTTGACACACCGATTGAAGCGACCTTGGATAGTATACTGATTGGCGCGGGGCGGTCAAACACGGGCGGCATCCGCAATCACACCTGAATACAAGCATCGAGAGGACAAGCATGGGCGCGAGCGGCGGGGCGTTGGCTTCATTGACAGACATGCGTGGCGACTTCGACGCCATCACCGCGCTGCATCAGCAAAGCCTATTCACGCGCCGCGCGGAGGAAGTCGCCGAGTTTCGATTGACGCTTCTGCGCGAACGGTTCGAGGCGCTTCGCGAACGCGTTGTGGCGCTCAGGAAACTCGCCGATCTTCAAGGCGTGAGTGCCATTGAAACGCTTGACGATGCCGTACCCTTGCTCTTTCAGCACACTGTCTACAAGTCCTACCCCATGTCCTTTCTGGAAAAGGGCCGCTTCGCCGCGTTGACCAAGTGGCTTGGCCAACTGACCACACACGATCTTTCGGCGGTTGACACAAGCAAGTGTTTGCTGGTCGAGGACTGGATGCGCACACTCGACGAGGAGACTCCCTTAAGGTGCAACCACACCACGGGCACCTCGGGCAAGCTCTCCTTCCTGCCGCGAACAGCGCGTGAATGGCATCTGCAAAACCGCATGCTGCTCTCTGGATTCCAAGGCATGGCCGGTGAGCGCGATTTGAGCTTTGACCTTGACGAACCCGGATTTCGTGTTCCCATCATTCAGCCGAGCTATCGCCACGGGTTTTATATGGGCAACCGGAACATGGAGGAACAGATCAAGCTGCTTGGTGACCCGCAGTGCGTTGAGTGTCTCTATGGCGACGAAGTCTTAAGCCCCGATGTGCTTTCGCTTGCGGGAAGAGTCGCTGCGGCGGATGCCAAGGGCGAACTCGACAGGCTCGATATTCCGCCCGAACTCCTCAAGCGGTTCAAGGACAGCCAGGCGCGGGCCAAAGGAGGCGCTGAACACCAGGCCAAGTTCTTTGATCGGATTTTCCAGACCTACAAGGGCCAACAGGTGCTGATGGGCAATGCCGTGCCGCAGCTCTATCAATTGGCGGTCGGCCTGCGCGATCAAGGCATGGAA
>CAZNYE010000289.1:0-4022 GCA_964577185.1 uncultured Pseudomonadales bacterium
GCTAGGATTTCCCTGAACGCCCGACCTTGCGTTTCAGTATCAACGACGATTGGCAAGCGATCCACCTCGTTCAGATAGGCGGCAACTTGCGAAGCCGATATTCTCTTTCTCCGCTCCGCCTTCGCAAGGACATTGGAATGATATTGGGGAACGCACAGGCAAATCAAGTCATTTCAACGACACTACTGGCACAAAACGCGCCTTATGGTGGTAATCAGACACAATTCTTGCCGTCATCTGACATCGTCATCCCAATAATGGAGGTCAAATGTGCCTGAGCCCGACAGGCCGCTAGCCATCGCGAAAATACTCTGAAAAAGGATTCTCGCCGTCGAGCTCGACAGCGTTTTCGAATCCTGGCAGTCCAATGGACTGATCACTTAGCTCCAGATCCTCTCCAACCATGACATCTTCTCCGAACTTATAGATTGTTTGGAACTCACCTTGAGAGGCGCGCTGGTCATACGCATCGCGCGCCTCCAAGGGGGCTTCCGTCCTGCGACTGTATTCGAGCATGGCCTTCGCGCCATGCTTGTTGCGCATAAGTTCTGCTACGACATGGGGTGCCAGTACCAAGGCCGTGGCGTTATTGCCGCCAAAGCCCTTGGAGTTGACCAGCGCCATGTCCATGCCTAGAGTGCCCACTTCGATCGGCCCCATGGCGAAACGAAGATTGGCCTGATGAACATCGTCGGCGATTTCTGTGATCGTGGGAATGCCCGGTATCAGGCCATCCACCCAGGTTCCAAGAGAAGCGATAATCTGGTCGCCAGAAGCGCAGGAGAGCGAGTGCCCAAGCATGGATTTGATGGCGGCAACCGGCCAATTCTCAATGCCGAAGGCCTTTGCGAGTTCGCTCAGGATATGCGACTCGGTCACCCGGTTCTGCGGTGTTCCCGTACCGTGCGCATGCACAAAGCTGCGTCTTTGCAAACTTTCTTCGCCAAGCATGGAACGTGCCAGCGACATGGTTTTGGCAACTGTGAGGTAGTTGCCCACACCAGGACCTGGAATCGAGTGCTTGAAGCCGTCAGCATTGCAGTAGATGCCCGCAACGGCGCCGTGAACTGGCAAGCCGAGTTCGAGTGCCAAGGCATCGTCCATGAGAATCGCGAAAACGCACGCCTCCGAAAGTGTGAAACCCACGTTCTTGGCAAAAGGTCGGCAAGCCCTCGTGTAGTCGGGTTCATCTGAGCAACCATCGAGCGCCATGAGTTCTTCGTCGGTGCCGACCGCGCCCATAATTCTGTAGCCTTCGATGACTTCGGGTATCAATGGTGCCTCGGAGCCGCCAGCAATGGCAAGACGGCAGCGCCCCTCGCGAATGGCTAGGACAGCCTGCTGAAGGTTGAAGAGATAGGTTGCGCATGCCCCGACGCTTGCTCCGGTGAGACCCACGCTGCCAAGCACATAGGCGTTGACAAAGGCACCTGGCATATCCACCAATCCAAGCGCGAGCTGCTTTGCCGATGTGCGCTGGCCGAGCAAGGGCGCTCTCAGCAGGCCACCGTTGCCATAGGCATCAAGTTGGCTCATGCAACTACCTGCGAACACTGCGGTCTGATCCGGCTGAATCTTCTTGTGCACTTTTTCCATGTCGATGCCCATGGAGTGCAGCGCATCCGATGCGCCGAACACGGCCAACTGGACACCCCTGGGATGGCTCCGGGACTGATAGTGGTCGGCTGGGGCAAACCCAGTTGGCAGTTGTCCGGCTGAAGAAACGCCAAGGGGTTGACGATCTGGAATCAGGGATGCCAGCTCCCCTGTCACGGTCACTTCCACATGAGCCTTGTCCATGTCCCTGAGGGTCCAGTTCCGCGGAATTTCGCGAGGGAGCGATCTGCGGAGAATGCTGAACTTGGTTTCGTTACCCTCCGCCGGATGCAAGTTCATTGGTCGTTGGCAATAGAAGGATGACGCATCGAAATGCTCGATCTTGCGGATCAGGGTGTGGTCTCGGATATAGGCGCGCGTTGACTCCAAACCAAGGGGATCTTGAATGCCCATGAGACCCGCCAAAGACTGATAGGTTGAGTTTTGTTTTCCGCTCGGCAAGCTGTCGATCACCATGCGTCGAAAGGCATGATGCATCGATAGGCGACCAGCAGGGTTCACGCCGCCGAAGCCGACTATCACAGGTAGATGAGGCATGCGGGGATTATAGGAGGGATTTTCAGTAAAAGCTGAACGCTGTTCGCAGTCTGGCGGGATGTCCTTCTACGCGCAACTTTCCTTCGGGTTCGCCGCTTACAACCGCAAGCCCGCAAATCGTCGCTGGATCATCAGGAAACGGCGCACTTGCGACCAGCATTCCAGTTTCCCGTCCCTGCTCGTTGACAAGCTTGGTGCCAATGTCGACTTCGGCGTTGTCCTCGCTCTCCCACTCCAAGCGCACAAGCCGTCGTTTCACTCTGCCCCGATGGGCGGCGCGGGTGACGATTTCCTGTCCGAGATAACAACCCTTGGTGTAGCTCACACCACCGAGCTCTTGGAGCCCAATCATTTGCGGAAGGAACTCTTGACTCGTTTGCTCTGAGACATGAACGAATCCCGCGGTGAGTTCATGCCACGTCCAAAGCCGGGCATCGGCTGGCGTTGCGAGAGCGCATAGTTCATTCCATGCATGCTCAGCCTGATCCTGCGTCGACAACACTAATCCCAGAGGCTGTTCGCTTGCGAAGCTGAGAGCACAGTCCTCTGTATTCGCTGGCAGATGACCGACGCAACCAAAAATGTTCGCCTCTTCGTGGACAAGCTCGCATCCTCGTGCGAACGCGAGATATTTCTTGAGTGACGCGAGCACCGGGTCGATCAACTCTTCTCGCATGACGAGCATGACTTCGTCGGCCTTTGCAAGAACCAGCGCGGTGGCCAATACCCGGCCTTTGAGATTGCAGAATGCTGTGGGATACAAGCTGCCGGGCTTCGTCTCGTCCAGGTCGGAGGTCACGTACCCCTGCAGAAACTCTCTAGCACCATTGCCAGCAAGCGTCCAAGCGCCGAGATGTGGTAGTGGTATGACCGCAGGCAGTGACTCGCATGAAGTGGCTAAGGTCCAGCACGTCGATTCGCGATACCCATAGGGCACAAGGAAGTCCCACTTGCTGGTCACGGCGGACTCCCTCGGAAACTACTGTCAAGAAATTCAATGTCCATTTTGCCGAACCTTTCGAAGTCTCGATCATTGGTAAGAAGGCGATCAATGCCATGCTCTTGACACAGGGCTGCAATCTGAGCATCAAACGCAAGATTGCCTCGGGCGTTACCCCTATGTAAAGTCGATTCCAAGAGGCGGAAGAAGCCTTCGCCGGGCAAGGCAATATGACATGTGGGGGCAGCTAGTATCCCTTTGAGGAATCCGACTGCCTGCGAAAGAGTTGATGGAGGATAGAAGACCCGGCGATGAGTGGTCGCGCGGATGAATTCTGTGAGACAAAAGACTGGTATTGCGCATGGCTCGCCGCACTCCGCGATTTGGGTTAGCCTGTGCTTTGCCTTCGAATGCAATTCAGTTTCTGAACGATGCGCACAAATGAGCACATTTGTATCAACGGCAATCATTCTCGGTCCAGCACGTCATATAGTGCTTCGCGATCAAAGATATCGACGTTGGGTGGGCGTGTGCCCTCCACTGTAAGGAGCTTCAGTTTGAACGGCTCTTTCTCTTTTGTTTGTGCCATGAGCCGCGTCCTAAGCGAATCTTCTACGAGACGAGTGAGCGTGATTCCATCCCGCATCGCACATTCTTTTGCTTGACGCAGTATTTCGTCGTTGACGTTGAGGGTCGTTTTCATGGTGCCAGACAGTGGAGTGCGATACAGCTAACCATATCATAGAGACCATACATATGGCGACCACAAGTACGCATCGCCGAACACTAGATGGTTGGTAACTACCCGCCCCCCTTGACACTATAGAAACTAGAAACTAGCCGCAATGTTGCCCCTTAAAGACATGCTCACCCATTCCGCTGCGCGCGCCCGCAACAGGGGCGTTGTCCTATAGTGTCAAGGGGGGCG
>CAZNYE010000290.1:0-16808 GCA_964577185.1 uncultured Pseudomonadales bacterium
GCGAAAGGCCGGCACCAAACGGGGGCGAGTTTTGCTCGGTAATTCCATCGACAAAGATGACTTCGCCAGCTATGCCATCATGGTTCAAGACCTCAAGGCGCTGTTCGTAGTCCCACGCGCCCGACAGGTGATGCTCATTGCCATCGCGCCACTGGTCATTGATCTCCTTGATCAGAAAAATCTCTTCGGCCTTATCCGTCATTTGCTTTTGAATCGGCAGGGCCATATCAAAGGCATCACGAAACTGAGGATCGAGGTACTCACGATATTGGTCGGGCAGCAACCCCGCGTGGCAATCGGAAGATATCACCGTGTAGCGTTCCATGACTTGTTTCCTCGACTCAGCGCCTCCTCAACTTGCCAACCGCAGTGGCACTTCTTCCTTGCCGTCATCGTAGAATTGCGAGAACCATTTACGATATTTGGCGATGGGGCCGTCGCCATCGCAGAGTATGGGGTCGCTCCTATAAAGCTTGTTCTCCCAAATCACCATGTCGTGCCCCACCTGGCGGACGACCTCTGAGATCAAACCATTGGTCAATATGCTGAACTGCTCGGAGAGTTCCTTCGGCTTGGTGAAGGCAAACCTCAGCTTCATGCGCGTGGCGGTAATAGGCGCCATAGTCCCCATCATCACAGTCTTGAATGCGCGGTCGAAGGTCTGCGAACTCATACCTGGCCCCCAATTCTTGCTGATCAAGTAGGAATCCTCCATCCGCGTCATGTCAATGTTGCCCTGATCATCAATCTTCTGCACCTTTGTGACCATTTCTGTGAGGCGACGGTGCCCATCAAGTTCAATTCTCGCTTCTGGCATGTGATTCGAACTGTGCACATACACGAAGTGAGCGATGTCGACGGCGTTCTCACCCATTTCCTGGATGTGCGCATTGACCTCCCACTCATAGGTTTCGAGCTCGGTCCAATCGGGGTCGGAGAATTCGGGCACATCTCCGATATCGAAGGTCGGGGCAACGCGCCTAGGGTGGTACCAGGCCCAGATCATCTTGTTCCTTTCCTGCACCGGGTAAGAATGCACGCAGGCACCCTGTTTCGCGCGAGGGGGAATCGACTTGGCATAGGGAATGTGCTTGACAATCCCATCGCCACCGAGCTCCCATGCGTGGAAGGGGCAGGCTAGATGCTCGCCCACCACCCTGCCCCCGTGCCCAAGGTGCGCGCCGAGGTGGGGGCAAAAGGCCTCTAGAAGTTTGACCTCGCCGCTTTCGGTGCGAAACAGCACCTGATGCTCATCGAAGAGGAAGTTCGGTTTGACTTCCCCCACCTTGAGCTCACTGCTGTAGGCGACGGGAAACCATCCAAGGGGAATGGGTAGATCAAGTCCTAACATGGTTCTCTCTCGCTTATCCAAGTGTAGGGATGGGAAGGTCGCTGCGGCCCAATATCGAATCGAATCGGGCCTTGACTTTTTTCTGAGTGTCCGGATTGAGCGGCGCGATCCAATACTGTCCTGCCCGCAGACCGTCGATTGCGGTCTCGGCGACTTCATCCGGGTGGGTCATCACGAGTTCTTGTCCAAGAAATTCCATGACCCTGCGCAAGTCCTCAGCGGAGTGTATGCCTGTATCGGGCGACCCTTCCGGCTTGATGAACTCCTCGGGACGCACCCGATCAGAATCAAAGATGCCGGTGTCGACGATATGAGGGCCTGGGAACAGCGCATGCACCTTCACCGGATTCTCCTGCCTCACATTTTGTATATGAAGCGCTTCCGTGACTACCGCCACGGCAGCTTTCGACGCTGAGTAAATTGGCTGGTCGGGATAGACGATGAATGCACCATTGCCCGAGCTCGTGGCCACGAAGTGGGCTTCTTCGCCCCTTGCGTTAAGCCTCGGCATGAAGGCGTTGATGCAGTGCACCACACCCCATAGATTGACGCCAAACGTCCACTGCCAATCGTGCGGCGAGTACTCCCAGATGTTTCCCGCTTCGCCGGCCGACACACCCGCGTTGGCAAACACCAGATGCGCACCGCCCAGTTCATCAAACGCGGTTGCCGCCAGCGCATGTACGCTGTCCTGACTCGCCACATCGCAGTGCTGGCTGCGGGCTTCTATGTTGCGCTGACTCAGCTCTGCTTCAGTCTCCTTAAGCCCCTCGTCATCAACGTCCGCGATAAGAACCCGCGCACCTTCGGCGCCCAGGGCAAATGCGAGCGACCGACCGACGCCGCTAGCACCGCCAGTGATGACAGCAAGTTTGCCGGTGAAGTCTTGCATGCTCATGCCTCCATCGGAAATCGAGTGCCATTGATCGTGTTGGCAAAGGGCCAGAAGCCTCGCGGGTCAAGCTCGCCCGCGATTGTGATCTCGCGGTCCAGGAACTCGGGTGTCCACAGATAGGCGTCAAGCTGCTCGCGCATGGGCAGCCGCTCCGCCAATGGATCAAGAGGTGCTTCGCGAAGAATGAGATCGCCCGAGAGGCTTTGCCGATAGGCGGTTCGGTACTTGGCGCGCACACGCACCACATGCGGCGGATAGTCGTAGGCGTTGGGGGCCATGGTCACGCTACGCGCGACCTTGATCCACCACTCATTGGTCTCAAATTCTTCGCCCGCGGGGTCGGTGCTGGTCACGTCACCGCTGAACTCGGCGAAGGTGTGGCCGGCATGCCTCACCGAGGCTTCTACGTGATTCATCATGCGGAAATAGCGAATGTCCGCCAGGTACTTGGGCTGCCCCCAGTGCTCGCGGCTGACGTATATGGCGGTTTCCTGATCAATTGCATACCCCAGCGCATATTCGCCCTGAACACCATCAAAGTTGGCCGCGGCCGTCATCACCAACCCATACTCGGGTTCGTTCATCACAGGGAAGCTGTAGAAGGTGAGAAAGACCTTGGGATCAGCACCCGGCTGTATCCCCGGCGGCAGCAACTTGGCAATCGCCTCCGGGTCAGTTCGGTATTGGATCTTCAGCATCGGGACATTCAGTATGTCGCCCGGATTACCCTGCGGAGCCGCGTCGGTCATCTTCTTCCTCTAAGATTGTGCTAGGAACATAGTAGTAGGATATGTTCCATATGTCTAGTGATTTGATACAAAGGTGTTTATATTGTTCCTGCCGGTGAATTGTCACGTCCTACTTGTTAAGAGGTCACCCGCACCCGTGCCGGCAAATCGTTATTGAGTACACACCTCACTCCGTCCCTGTCCATCTCAGCGACACAAAGGTTGCAGACTGTGCAACCGGATTCGGTCTTGACACCATCGCGGTAATGGTTGACCAGCGCTGGGTCATGGATGAGCGCGCGACCGAGTTGCACCGCGTCATAGACCTCTTCGACCGCCCTGTGCACGGAGGCCAGGCTTTGGACGCCACCGACGCAAATGAGCGGCAGGCTCACCTCGGCTTTCACTTCACGCGCATACTTAAGGAAATAGAGTTCCTCGAAGGGCATGGAGCGCAGACTAGGCCTCGCTAAGCGATAGATCAACTTGTCGGTCTTCTTGCGCTGAACCTTGATGAGTTCATCGACAAAGGTCGGGCCTCTGAACAGGTACATTGCGTTCCGACCGGAAAAGCCTCCGCTCAGTACCAAGGCATCGGCATCATTCGCTTCGAGTTGCCGTGCAAAGGGCACGCTGTGTTCAAGTTCGACACCGCCACGAAACCCGTCGCGAAGGTTCATCTTCACGATGATGGGCACCTTGTCTCCCACCCCTTGGCGCACGGCCTTCAGCACCTCCAAGGGGAAGCGAGATCTTCCTTCCTGGCTGCCGCCGTATTCGTCTTTGCGGCTATTGATGCTTGGGCACAGGAATTGGCTGAGCAGGTAGCCATGTCCCATGTGCAATTCCAATGCATCGAATCCCGCTTGGGCCGCGCGCATCGCCGCATTCGAAAAATCTTCGGCGAGTGCCTTGAGTTCGTCGGCCTTGAACGCTCTTATGAATGGTGAGCCAATAAAGGCACCCATGGCATTGAAGCCAGAACTTGGTCCGCGAGCCCGACGTCCAACCAATCCGCTCCATTTGGAAAGACCCCCACAGTGCGTGAGCTGTATCGCAGCCTTGGCACCATGTCGGTGGATCTTGTCGGTAACATACTTGAGGTCGCCAAGTATGTCGTCCTGCAGACACATCTGATCATCGAACGTACGGCCCCCTGGCTCAATCGCACCGTAGGAAACCGTGCACATGGCCACACCGCCCTTGGCGAAGGCTTCATGGAACCCCGCAAGTCCTTCTCGGTCCGGTCGACCTCCAGGGCAATGGCCTTCATTGGTCGCGGCCTTGATAAATCGATTGCGAAGCTCCAGGCCGCGCAATTCCCAGGGGGCGAAGGGGTCAATTTTCTGTTTCGAAGATTCGCTCATGTGGTTTCCTCTTCAGGGCCGTCAGGTCACGCGTGCCGGATGCGGACATGTTTACCCCTCATTGGATAGCGGGGCCAAACTAATGAAAGAGCCATGCTTTTGCAAGACCGGTCGCAACAAAGACGCGAATGACCTCTTGGCCGAAGGAAGAGTGCCACGGATGCTGACATACTCACCCCTCTTTGGAGAGCCGGGCTAAACTAATGAAAGAGCGCGAATTTTGATAGTTGAAGGAGACAAGGGCGTGCGTCCAGGAGACGAGAACTGGCATTCGACAGTTGGCGAAGCCACGGTGGTGTCCGACCCAGACGCAATGCAATGGGACGGTCAAGCCGAGGTGTTGGTTGTCGGGTTTGGCGGAGCGGGAGTGACCACCGCGCTCAGATGCGCAGAATCCAAGCTGTCTGTGATTGCCTTTGACAAGGCGGAAGGTGGTGGTGCCACCAAAGCGAGCGGGGGCGTGTACTACGCTGGAGGCGGCACTTCGGTGCAAGAGGCTGTTGGAGAAGAAGACACCCCGGAGAACATGTTCAATTACCTGAAGCTCGAAACTGGCGGCATCATCAAGGATGAGACACTCGCAAGGTTCTGCGAGACCAGCCCCGCGAACCTCGAATGGTTGATAAAAAACGGGGTACCCTTCAGCGGACCCGTGTGGAAGCAAAAGACATCCTTTCCCAATGTTGATTATTTTCTCTACCACTCTGACAATTCCCTGTTGCCGCGATACCAAACCGAAGCGACTCCCGCTGCCCGCGGTCACCGTGGCGTGATCAAGAAAGGTCGGAAGGCTTACGATCTTGGAGACAGCATCTACAACCCATTGAAGGCGCGTTGCCTGGAACTTGGCGTGTCGCTCAATACGAAGACAGATGTGACACGGTTGATGGTGGACGACTCGGGCGGAGTCTTGGGACTGGAAGCTTGGCAGATTCCCTCTGGGAGTGATGCCTATAGGGAGCATTCGGAGTACTTACGCAAGGGAAATCGGCTGCTGGCCGGATATCCAATGATCCTGCCCGGAGCGGACAAGGTGCATGCGCGGGCACGCAAGCACTTCGCCCGCGCTGCCGAAATCGAAACCGCGGCGCGCGTGCTGGGCCGCTACCGAGCCACGCGCGGCGTGTGTCTCGCGGCAGGTGGCTTCATCTTCAATCGGCGCATGGTCAAGCACCATTGTGATTCTGCCTCGGCGGGCATGCCGCTCGGCACGCCCGGCGATGACGGTTCCGGCATTCGACTCGGCCAGACCGCAGGAGGCAAGGTTCTCCACATGAACCGCGCCACGGCTTGGCGATTCTTGAATCCGCCTCTTGCCTGGGCGCAGGGAATCCTGGTCGATGCAATGGGCAGACGCTTTGTGAACGAATGCTGCTACGGTGCCACCATCGGAGACTCGATGATGGCCCACGCAGGTGGCGCGGGCTGGCTGATACTCGACAGCTTCCTCATACGAAACGCTTGGAAGCAGATCTCGCCATCAAGGGTATTGCCACATCAATGGCAGCTCGCCGCCCTCAATATGCTGTTTAATAAGAAGAAGCACTCGAATCTAGCAAGCTTGTGCGATGCCCATGGAATTGACCCAGAGACCCTTTCCGCGACGCTTGAACAGGTCGCGCGAATCGCCGCTGGAACTGAACAGGACCCCTTTGGCAAACCCCGCACAGACGTGCGGAAACTGGAGTTTCCCCTGCACGTCATGGATGCCTCGGTGGATGCCAGACTCATGCCCTGTCCGGTGCTGACCATGGGCGGATTGGCGGTCAACGAGGAAACAGGACAAGTCATCGATGCAGAGGACCGGCCAATCCCGGGACTCTACGCGGCGGGCAGAACGGCGGTCGGCATCCCGTCTTATCGCTACATGAGTGGCCTGTCGATCGCTGATTGCGTGTTCTCGGGCCTGCGCGCGGCGGATCACTTGAGTCGCGCGCACTGATCAGCCACGCGTAAGCCTTGAATCGAAGTGGAAGTCCGTTATCTGACCAGTGCTCAGTGCGCCAATATCCTGATGAAGGGGATTGACAACGAAATTGGTCTCCACCGAAATCACCGCACTTGGCACCCGCAAGACCGGCGATAGTCGGCTCTCGAACCAAGCATCTCCGATACTTCTTGTCTCTGTAGGCGGTGCGGTCCGCCATCCTGGCGACAAATTAGATGCTTCTACACATGTAAGAATTCCGTCCTCATCGGGAATATAGACCAGGACCTTCCTGAAGGTCTCAAGCACCTCGCGATTCATGAGACGCACAAGCAACTCCAAGGCTGCAAGCGCGAGGCTGTCGCCTAGATAAACCGCGGCGGTTCCCGGAATATTCCATGGACCTCCGTACAGGCGCGCACCCTCTCCCGACAGAATATCCTCCGAAGCCTGCGCGAATTCGGGTGCAGCTATGCGCCAGCCCACAAGCACTAACTGAATACTCCATGTCTGATCTGTCCGATGAGTCGCTCAACTTCACGCCCACCTACTTCGGTGGACGCATGGTGCAGCGGGGTTTCATCGCCAAGCACGTCCTGTGGCATGGTCAGCCATTGCCGAGCGGCCACCGAGTCGCCCGCCATGAGCTCGCGAGCCAAGCAGAATAGGCGTGCGATGCGAACGATCTGGTCTGACTCCAATTGCGTGAAACGTCCGGACTTCTTCCGGCGACCGAGGGTGGTTGCGGACAGATTCACCGCGCTAGCGATTTCCTTCTGCGGAACCCGCATGGCGCGCACCAAATTCTCCAAGGCGGAAAACGGCAAGCCACAGCGTACGATCTCCAAGAAGTTCATAGCTTCCAAGTCGATGTCTGTATGCAGTTCCGTCGCGGAATCCGCAATCAAAAAGTAGAGGCTCTTTTCACCTTCTGGCGCGAGACTGGAAGTCGAAAGGCGTCGCGGACTTTCCGCTCGAGCGTCGGGTTCTGTGCGGTGCTGAGAAGTAAGATCAGGTCGCGGCGATGGAAAATAGTGTCCACTTGGGCATTTCATAAAGTGCATATGGACAGATTATCTCACGTTCCGTTTATTGCAAATCTTCGGGGGCTCGCCTCGGAAACACTATTGATAGTAGTCTATGCCCCAACTCGGTTCATCACTTACTTACCATGTGGCGTTGGGATCAGGGAAGACTGGAGTACTATCAATTCGACAGCTTGAGGCGCATGGCACGAATGGCACTCAATCACGATCTCAAGGAGATTGATCGTCGAACTGCTCAAGGCGAAACACGGCTTCCGTTTTATCCCGCAAATTACATTCAGGTGTGGCGAAACTATGCACGGACCTTTAAGACTTCGCTACTAGTCTACGAGCATCATGGTCGAGCGCAACCAACGCCTTTAGCGAATGCCCTCGCCAGCGAAGGTGAAATTACGGCAGATGAGTACTTTCACTTCATTGCACGTTCATTCACCGATCCGTTCCCTGTATTTCGCGAATGGTCCTCTAACTCAATACCGAGGTATCCACTGGCATTTGCGCTAAAGTACGGCTTAGCAAAACTCGCACATCTGGATGTTCGCGATTGCGAACTCAGCGAGATACTCGATGCCTACCAATCCTCCGGTTTTGTTGGCTCTGAGGACTATGAATCATTCGCAAGATTGGTGGAAAGACAATCTGCCGCGACGATGGTGTTTTTCCCGTCGAATTCGTCTTCCGCGCGGCAAGCGAGGGAGAGTTTGAAGGTCATGTCTCAGATTTCTTACTTGCACTACGATGGGCGCTCATTGGACTTCAGCTTGGACGGGTCCGATGCCCGACACCTCCTTGAGCGTCTGCAACCGATTGAACGAAGGTCCAATGAGTCTGCAAACGAAGCATTGAGGAGCATCTCGTCCAACTTCCCGAAGTTCGCAAATTCACTCGAAGTTGAATTGGTACACACAACTACCAACGAGACAAGAATCGCCGGTTTTCAAGAGGGCAGCAAGGTAAAGAGGGCGCATATGCGAATCGAGCGGAACTCGAAACTTCGCGCAGCGTTCTTCAATCGCTTTGACATTTCAGAGTGCAATGCTTGTGGATTGGATACAGAAGAAAAGTACCCGTTTGCAGGCCGCATTCTCGACCTTCATCACCTATTGCCGCTAGCTTCCGGTTCCCGCGTACAAACCGCAGGCACTTCACTCTCAGAGGTTGTCGCAGTATGCCCAACGTGCCACAGAGCCGTACACACTTATTATGACATTTGGCTGCGTGAACATCGCAAACTAGACTTTGAAGACTTGCAAGAGGCCTCCGGTGTCTATGCGCAGGCAAAAGCCGAAATAAGGAGTCGCCGTGCCGATGCTTGAGAATTATTCTTCAGGCCGGGAAGCAGACCGGAAGGATGGTTGGCAGTACAGCTTGATTAGAAGGGCTGAGTTGAGCGGAATTCACTTGGAAGACCTCCTCATCGAACAGCGAAGATCCTACGATGATTTGAGGTACCTAAAATGTAGCGAACGTCGTTGGGCGGGGCCAAAGCCTCTCAGCCTAAATGAGCTAAAGCAAGGGGCAGATGGGCCGGAATTGGTGAGTTTCTTCACAGGAAGCGGCGGGATGGATTTAGGGTTCGAAGCGGCCGGATTCCAGCATGTGTGTGCGTTAGAGAACAATCAGATCTTCTGCGACACATTGAGACACAATCGCCCGAATTGGCAGATCATCGGACCACCGTCTCACAATGGTGACGTTTCCCAAGTCGATGATGTCATCCAAGTGCTCTCGGACCTTATTTCGCGTCCATTTGACGGGGTATTTGTTGGAGGTCCTCCCTGTCAACCCTTTTCTATCGCTGCCAATCAACGGTTTTCTCGCGAGGGAAACAACTTTAAGCGGGTGGGTTTCCACCACAAACTGAACGGTGGGCTACTCTTTGACTACGTGAACTTGATCCTCGAGTTTCGACCTGCTGCCTTTGTTATCGAAAACGTGCCTGGATTGAGAGATATAGACGGAGGAGACCAACTTCTAACTGTCCTCAACATACTTAAGCGAGAAGGCTATGACACCGGTGAGCCGATCCTTTTGAATTCGGCGGACTTTAGAGTGCCGCAACAGAGGTTACGGCTGTTTATCATTGGCCTACGAAACGGAAGGCGACTTGCCTTGCCCATGCCCAACGGTATGCAGATTGGATGCGGGTCGGTACTCCCTACGTTTAGCCCGAAGTTCTCCAATAACGAGACAAGAAAACACAGCGCGCCTTCTATTCATCGGTATATGCAGCTAGACTACGGTGCGAGAGACAAACTCGGACGAGTTGATCGTCTTGACCCGACGCTTCCTGCGAAGACGGTTATTGCTGGAGGCTCTAGAGGTGGGGGCCGGTCACACCTGCATCCAGAAATCCCGCGCACGTTGAGTGTCCGAGAGTGCGCGAGATTGCAGAGCTTTCCCGACACTTACGAGTTCCTTGGTCCCATGGGCAGGCAATTCACACAGGTTGGGAATGCTGTACCGCCCGTCCTCGCGGCACAACTTGCCTTGAGCCTGAGAAACGCCTTGGACTGACCCTAGTGCGGCGCACTAACTGATTGCATGAGCATGCTCACGTTGGAAAGGTAGCCCATCTGAGGGAAGTCAGCGACGAAATTCGGAGGATCTCCGCACCGAATTCGAGTTTACCATCTCGCGCGACAATGATGCCGCGCTCACGGATTTTGCGGCGATCCAGGGAGGCTATCGAAATAGATGCCGGCAGTCATGCCGCCGTCGATCTGCAACTCCGTTCCGGCGCAGTAGGATGCGGCGTCGGAAGCCAGAAACACTACGCCACGGGCAATCTCGACTGGCCTCGAATAGCGCTGCAGAGGCACGCCCTGCATCCGCTGGTCCATCTCTTCCTGAGTGTCGCCCATAGGATTCGTCATAGGCGTATTGACACCCCCGGGGTGTATCGAATTCACACGAATCCCATGCAGTCCGAGTTCCAGCGCCGCTGCGCGCGTCAGGCCGCGCACCGCGAACTTGCTGGCCGCATAAGCACCAATAAAGTTGCTTGGAACTATGCCGGAACAGGACGATGTATTGATGATGGCACCGCTTCCACGAGCCTTCATGTGTGGCGCCACCGTGCGCATTCCGAGGAATACGCCGGTCACATTGACATCCAACAGGCGCCGAAAGTCCACCGGATCAGTATCGGAGAGTGTGCCGTAGACAAGTATGCCAGCGTTGTTCACAAGCACGTCGATTCGTCCATGCTTCTCTAGGGTGGTCGCGACGAGTGATTGCCATCCGGCCTCGTCGGTCACGTCAAGTACCGCTGTACTGCGCCGTTCACCGCGCTCGATCTCTGCGAGCGCATCTTCGAGAAGATCGACGCTCACCACGTGCTGTGCATGGGCGGCCAGGAAGGCCTCCGCGATGGCACGCCCGATGCCGCGCGCGGCGCCCGTGACCAGCGCGACCTTGCCTGTAAGGGAAAAATCCGAGGATGCAGGTTCCATGAAATGTTCCCCTATGAGTGTTGTGCCACGTGATGTGCGGCGAGATATCCGAAGGTCATTGCTGGTCCGAGGGTTGTCCCCGCCCCCGGATAGGTCCGTCCCACAACCGAGGCGCTGCTATTGCCTATGGCATAGAGTCCGAGAATCGGCTTGCCGCTCTCATCGAGTGCGCGGCCGTTTTCATCGGTCGAAACCCCTCCCTTGGTGCCAATGTCTCCGGGAAAGATCTTAATGGCGTAGAAAGGTGGCTTCTCCAAGGGTGCGAGACAGGGATTGGGCTGACTGCGAGGATCGCCGTAGTAGCGGTCATAGCCATTTTCGCCGCGTCCGAAGTCAGGGTCCTCCCCCTTGACGGCAAATTCATTGAAGCGGGCAAAAGTCGCTTTAAGCGCATCCGCAGCTACGCCCATCTTTTCGGCGAGTCCTTGCACGCTATCCGCGCGTCTCATGACCTCATGCATACTGGGCTTCACGCTCCGATCCATGACTGGCGGCCCAGCCAGCAAGGGTCCAACGCTGTACTCACGGCGATAACGGGAATCAAACAAGAACCAGGAAGGAATTGTCGAGCAGGTTTTCGAGTGCCGGCGCATCATCTCCCCTCCCGCGATGTGGTACGAGGCGGATTCGTTCATATACCGCTTGCCCTGCCCGTTCACGATCATGCAACCAGGCAGGGCTCTTTCAACAAACATGGGGCGGGCGCGGTCTTCATCGGACAGTCGTATAGCTGGTGCCCACCAAGCGCTGTCCATGAGTTCAAGCTTCGCACCCACACGCTCCGCCGCCGTGATGGCATCGCCAGTGTTGCCCGCCTGCGAACCGCTCCAAAGCACAGAGGTCGCGCCTTGGGTCTTGAGGTGCGATTCGCGCATGGCCTGATTGCGTTCGAATCCGCCGGCCGCGAGGATTATCCCGCGCCGCGCACGAATGGAATGACGCTGACCCAGCTCATTGACCTGTGCGCCCACCGCGCGTCCATTCTCCATGATCAAGTCCTCCAAGGCGACACCGAGTCTGAGCGGCACGCTCCGGGCATTGAGCGCGCGCCGAAGTTGTCCCAATAGCGAATTGCCCCCAGTCAAACGCCGGTCTCTTGGGGTACGGTAGCGTTGCGGCAGGTCCAAGTAGTAACGAGACATGACTTTGATGGTGTTCCAAAGCCACCCCGGACGCTTGGTGATCATGGGTCTCGCCTCGACGATTGTCCAATTCACCCGGCCGAAGGCTTGACCTGCCTGGTGCATGGGCTGCAGGGTCGAATAGTCACTGCCAAGCCCGCCAGCATAGATTGGCAGCGGCTCGTGAGACCTAAATTCTCTCGCCCCGGGCAGGTCCATGTGGTAGTCGGCGTACTTGACGCACCGAAACCTTGCGCCGCCTTCGTCCTCGAGAAAATGCAGCATCTTGCTGGCATTTGATATGTATGCGCGCAGCTTAGGCTCGGCGACATCGTCACCGACCAGAGCGTTCACGTATTCAAACGCCTCTTCCGGCGAATCTTCGACGCCCGCCTCAGCCATATGCCGTGTACAGGGAATCCAGAGGGTTCCTCCAGACGTGGCCGAGGTTCCCCCCCAGAGATTTCCCTTCTCAATCACAAGCGTGTCGAGTCCCAAGTGGGTTCCGGTGAGGGCTGCCGTCAGTGCGCCTGCACCTGAGCCGACCACCAAGAGGTCAGTTGTCAACAAGGGTTGGTCGAGCATAGTCGCGGTGATGATTGATTGCCTAGTTTCAAGAGACACCCTTGATGAACACGAATGCGCTTTTAGATACTTTTGCCGGTAACTACTCGCCCCCCTTGACGCTGTGGGAACCAGCCGCTATGCCGCCCGTGATGACGTGCTTACCCGCTCCGTTCCGCGCACCCGCAACAGCGGCGCTGTCCTATAGTGTCAAGGGGGGCGAGTAGTTACCTTTTGCCTTCAAAAGATACCACTATTCGCGAAAAAGTTATCAAATTCTGCGCAAAAGGATTTTGCGCACCGCGAGATACGCTCGAATCAATCAATCATAATGATCAATAGATCAGGCAAGCCCCACAGTTGTAGCGTGCAATTCGAATTGAGAGAAGAACAGCGGCTTATCCACGATATGGCGGAGGAATTCGCGCGCGACCAAGGCAATAGTCAAGCTGTGCGCGGGGCCATGGAGACGGATCTCGGATTCGATCTCAGCACTTGGCAGGCCATATGCGAACTCGGGTTCCCGGGGTTGTTGATCCGCGAAGATCTCGGCGGGCAGGGGTTGAGCGCGGTAGAAATGGCATTGGTCTTCAAGGCGCTTGGAAGTCACCTGATCCCGAGTCCCCTACTCGGCACCGGCGTGCTCGCCGCATCCTTGCTCGCCGCCATTGAAGGCGAATCGTCGCTCGCACTGCAGCGGGAGGTCGCATCGAGCCAAGGATGCATGACAGTCGCCGAGTTCAAAGAAGGCAGTGCGCAATTTGTGCTTGATGCGCATGTTGCTAACTGCCTGCTCGCCAAGGTCGGGGATCGGCTGCTTGCGATTCGAGCCGAGCAGCCAGGAACCTTTCCAAGCATTGAAGGACAACGCCTCACCACAATGGATCAGACACGAGTGTTATCGCACCTCCGGATGACTCCGGAATTGCACCCGACACCGCTCGTGATCGCCGAGGGCGAGCAGGTTTCCGCCGCCTTTGAGAAATCGCTGCACATGGGACAAATCGCGATCGCCGCGGAAGCCGTGGGGGCGGCCCGCCAGTGTCTGTCTCGAACCGTCGAATACACCAAGGAACGGGTGCAGTTCGGGCGCAAGATCGCGAGCTTCCAAGCGGTGAAGCACCAACTCGCGGATGTGATGGTCAGCGTGGAAGCGGCCACTTCGGCCGTCTACTACGCAGCCTGCGCCGCGACGGAGACACCCGAGGAGCTCCCGCGAATGGCAGCGCTCGCCAAGGTCGAGGCGAGCGAGGCGCTCACTCATGCCGCCGGTCGAATGATCCAACTGCACGGCGGTATTGGCTTCACTTGGGAGCACGATTCACACCTGTACTTTAAGCGGGCACGCGGCACGGCCACGCTCTTCGGCAGCAATGCTTCGCTCGACGAGGTGATAGCGATGAGCCTCGGTCTCGGAGATGCAGCGTGAGGCTGGCGTTTACAGCGGCACAGGAAGCCTTCAGAGCAGAAGCTTCGGGTTGGCTCGAAGAACAGCTTGCGGGTCCCTTCAGCGACATACGCGGCATCACTTCGCAAACCGCCATGGCGGAACGCCGTCGCGAATGGGAGCGGGTCTTGGGTAAAGCCGGTTGGAGCGCCATAGGCTGGCCCAAGGAGTATGGCGGACGCGAAGCGGACCTCGCCGAACAGGTGATATTTGCCGAAGAGTATGCCCGCGCCAAGGCACCGGGACGACTTGGCCACATGGGTGTCGAGCTGGCCGGCCCCACGATACTGCACTTTGGAAATGAGGCCCAGAGGAAGCGCTTCCTGCCAAAAATCTCTGCCGGAAAGGAAATGTGGTGTCAAGGCTATTCCGAACCGCAAGCCGGATCCGACCTTTCCAACGTGCGTACAAAAGCGAAGCTCGAAGCCGGTCCCCATGGCATGAGTTGGATGATCGAAGGACAGAAGATCTGGACATCCCTTGCCCAGTTCGCCGACTGGTGCTTCCTTGTGTGCCGGACGGCGCCGGGATCCAAAGGACGCGACGGCCTTTCCTACCTCTTGGTGCCCATGCATCAGCCGGGCATTGAGATTCGACCCATTCGACAGATGACTGGAGAAGCTGACTTCAACGAAGTGTTCTTCGATGGTGCAGTCACCGCGAAAGACAACCTAGTAGGTGAACCGGGGCAGGGCTGGAAGGTTGCCATGGGGACGCTCGCCTTCGAGCGAGGGGTCTCCACACTTGCGCAACAGATGCACTTTAGAAACGAACTCAATCAAATTATCGAGGCGGCAAAAGCAAACGGCTCAGCGGCGGATCCCCTGATTCGCCAGCGTATCGCCAAGGCCTGGCGCGGCTTGCAGAACATGCGCGCAAGTGCCCTGCGCATCTTGTCCGGGGCCGATTCCGGCGCCCTGAGCGGCGCGCAGTTCACCTATAAGATCTATTGGGCAAGCTGGCATCGCGCGCTTGGCGAATTGGCCATGGACGTGCTTGGACAGGCGGGAGAGGTGGCTTCTCCGAACTATGCGTTTCCAGACTTGCCACGCATGTATCTGTTCTCGCGCGGGGACACCATCTATTCCGGCACCAACCAGATTCAACGCAACCTGATCGCGGAACGCGCACTCGGGTTGCCGAAGGAACCTAGAGGCACTGAGTGACATCGCCTCGACACACTCTCCTTTTTTTGTTCTTCTGTCTCTGGGTTCGTTGAGCAATAGCTTCGAGCGCACCGAATCCCGTGCGCCTTGCAGAGATTTTGATGCCAATCGCCAGGCCTTGTTCGGCGATCTGCACGTTCATAGCAGCTTCTCCTTCGATGCCTACATTTCCAGCCTGCGTGCCTCGCCCTGGGATGCTTATCGCTATGCGAAAGGGGAAACAATTGAGATTCCCGCTGCGGACGGCGAAGGCGCAATACGCGCGCGCATTTCACGCCGGCTTGACTTCGCGGCCGTCACTGACCATGCCGAGTACCTTGGGCAGATAGATGTCTGCACGTCGGACCCTGGTCGTGCAGGTTATTGGTGGCCGCATTGCGTCATGACTAGATCCAGCGGGCAGTGGACACAGCTGCTAGCCATGAGCTGGTGGACGCAGCTCGCGGGACAAGAAGGGGACAATGCCTCCTACTCCTTCGCCTGTATCTTGTCGGACTGCGTATCTGCAGGACGGGATGCCTGGCAACGGATTCAGCAGGCCGCGGAAGACCACTATGACCGCAGCGAGGCGTGCGAATTCACTACCTTCATAGGCTACGAATTCAGCGACAGCCTCGATCAGAAGAACATGCACCGCAATGTGATCTTTCGCAATGAACAGGTCACACCCATGCCGGTCTCCACATATGAGACCGGGCGCGGCAATTTTCCTGCGCTTTGGACTGGATTGCGCGAGCAATGTATCGATCAGCCCGGCAAATGCGATGTGATGTCCATCCCGCACAATCCCAACCTCGCGGCTGGCCTCATGTTCCGCGACCCCGAAAGCCAGGCTGAATTGAATGACCGTCTCTTTTTCGAACCCTTGGTGGAACTCATCCAGCACAAGGGCGCATCCGAGTGCCGTTTCGATTTACTTATTGGTGCGGGCGTTGGTACGGAGGATGAATTCTGCAACTTCGAGCAGGTGCCGGGTGACAGCCTGGGCATGCTCGGCACGGTCAATGGCATTGTGCGCACCGAACGTGCCTTGCTGACACCTGTGGATGAGTTTGCCCGTCGCAATCTGGTACGCAACGTTTACAAGGATGGCTTGGCCTACGGGCAGGCCAATGGCACCAATCCCTTCGTGATGGGGGTGGTTGGCAGCACAGACACACATTCCGCCTTGTCCGGAGGCACGGACGAGGACGACTACTTGGGCCATTTGGGAAGGCGCGATTCGGAGTTTCGTAATGTGCAGGATCACTTCTACTCCAACCCGGGCGGCCATGCGGTGGTCTGGGCCGAGGAAAACTCGCGGGACTCTATTTTTGAGGCTCTGCGTCGCAAGGAGACCTATGCGACCAGCGGCACACGGCCAAAAATACGCTTCTTTGGCGGCGGCGAGCTTTCCGAGAATCTGTGCGAACACCCGAATGCGGTGGCCGAGGCCTATGAAACCGGCGTGCCTATGGGCGGGCATATCGAGGAATCAGACGAACCGCCGAAGTTCTTCGTGACCGCGCACAAGGATCCGGGAATTGAAGGCAATCCCGGCACCGACCTCGAGCGTATTCAGGTCATCAAGGGCTGGGTGGACGAACGGGGAAACACCCATGAGCGCATATTCGCTGTGTTGGGCGGGCCAAATGGTGCAGGCGTTGACCCAAGGAATTGCCAGCGTGTTGGAAACGGTGCCAAGCGGCTCTGCAGGGTTTGGCAGGATCCCGAATTTGATCCATCCCAGCCGGCCTTCTAC
>CAZNYE010000291.1:0-3769 GCA_964577185.1 uncultured Pseudomonadales bacterium
GCTGAAGATGTGGATGCCGCTGTGCGCGCCGCGCGCCAAGCCTTCCCTGGCTGGTCTGCCAAGTCGCCCGAGCAACGGGCGGAGTATCTGGAGAAGGTTGGTGCCTTGCTACGCGAGCGGGTAGGAGACTTCGCTCAGACCATCACCTCCGAGATGGGCATGCCGCTCAAGCTCTCTGGTGCCATACAGGTGGGCATGCCCATGGCCAATTTTCGCAACTACGCGCAAATTGCGCGGGAATTTCAGTGGGAGACCTCCCGTGGCAGCACACAGATCGTGAAAGAACCCATCGGCGTGTGTGGGTTCATCACCCCGTGGAATTTTCCGCTGCATCAGGTTGTTGCCAAGGTGGCACCTGCCATGGCGGCTGGCTGCACCATGGTGCTCAAGCCTTCGGAAATGTCGCCGCTGTGCTCCTTCATGCTGGCAGAACTCATGCACGAGGCCGGTGTTCCGGCGGGCGTGTTCAATCTGGTCAACGGCTATGGACCAGTGGTGGGCGAGGCGGTCGCCGCACATCCCGAAGTGGATATGGTGTCCTTCACCGGTTCAACTCGCGCTGGAAAGCGGGTCGCTGAACTTGCCGCACAAACAGTCAAGCGGGTCACCCAGGAACTTGGCGGCAAGTCGGCGAACATCATTCTTGATGATGCCGATTTCCAAACCGCGGTATCTGCGGGCGTACAGGCTTGCTACCTCAATTCTGGCCAGACCTGCTCCGCACCCACTCGCATGCTGGTGCCGAGGTCGCGCCAGGATGAGGCGGCAGAGATTGCCAAGCAGACCGCCGAGCGCCTTCACTTTGGCGACCCCACGGGACAGGCCGCAACGCACGGCCCAATCGTACACAGCGCTCAATGGGAGAAGGTCAAGGACCTGATTGGCAAGGGCGTCGAAGAAGGCGCGACCTTGGTGACGGGGGGTGCCGGACGGCCAGATGGTGTGGACAAGGGCTATTTCGTGAAGCCCACCGTGTTCGCGAATGTGTCGAACGACATGTCCATTGCACGGGAAGAGATATTCGGACCGGTGCTGTCCATTATTCCTTACGAGGATGAAGAGGAAGCCGTTGAGATTGCCAATGACACTGTCTATGGACTCGCTGGCTGCGTCTGGTCGGGAGACCGAGAGCGTGCGACGCGGGTGGCGCGGCAGGTGCGCGCGGGCCAGGTGACTATCAACGAGGCGGGGTTCGATATCAACGCGCCCTTTGGTGGCTACAAGCAATCCGGAAATGGACGAGAATTGGGCGAATTTGGCATTGAAGAATACTTGGAGACCAAGGCACTGCTTGGCCACAACGCCTAAGTCGCAACACTGTTACTTGTCTCGCGTCGAGCACGATTCGTTCAACTCGCTTTCGTGACTGGCGATGCTCCAGTAGGCCGTTTCAGGATCGAATTGGAGCAATCCTTCGCGCGTTAGGCGAGTGAATTCGGCGCGGATGTTCCAGGCGCCAATGGGACGGCCAAGCTCGCGTAGGCGGGTGAGCACGTCCCCTGGTCGCATAGTCGAGTGGCCCTCGTGTGCGAGCTGGTGAATGATGTGCTTGACCTGGTCTGAAGTGTGCTTGTCTAGGCTCACAAGTGGCTGTGACCTTCAGGGCGAACCGGCGGGGTTCTGTTCTGATCTTGTCGCTAGTGCTGCTGTGCCTGAGGCGCTGGCTGGTCGACGTTACTGTCGAGGAACGCCTTGAGCTGCGACTTTGAAAGTGCGCCCACGCGAGTGGAATCTATTTCGCCTCCCTTGAACAACATCAAGGTGGGGATGCCACGAACACCATACTTTCGGGGAGTATTGGGGCTCGTATCTATGTCGAGCTTGCAGACCTTGACGCTGCCTGAGTATTCCTCGGCGACCTCGTCAATGATGGGTGCGATCATCTTGCAGGGTCCGCACCACTCAGCCCAAAAGTCGAGCAGAACGGGACGGTCCGAATTGCGCACTTCTTCATCAAAGGTATCGTCCGTCACGTGAACGATTGGAGAGTTTTCAGATTGACTCATGCTTTGACCACTCCAGTGGAAAGATATCTATGGTTTATTGAATTTGTTTATTGAATTAGTTTTTTGAATTCTGGTTTCATAGATGGGTGGGAAACTGCGAACCTCAACCCATCGCTTTTGCGAGTTTCTCAGCGAAGTAGGTTAGCACACCATCCGCGCCGGCACGTCGGATTGCCAGTACAGATTCGAGTATGACACGCTCGTCGAGCCAGCCATTCTCTATCGCGGCCATGTGCATGGCGTATTCGCCGCTGACTTGGTAGGCGAATGTCGGCACCATGAAGGTTGATTTGACGCGCCGAATGATGTCGAGGTAGGGCATCGCGGGCTTGACCATGACCGAATCCGCACCTTCGGCAAGGTCTAGTTCTATTTCCCGCAAGGCTTCATCGCTATTGGCTGGATCCATCTGATAGGTTCTTTTGTCTGCGCTCCCCAAGGCTGTGGCGGAACCCACCGCATCGCGGAAAGGACCGTAGTAGGCAGAGGCGTACTTCGCTGAATAAGCCATGATTCCTGTCATCGAATAGTGCTTGCTGTCGAGCGCCTTGCGGATGGCACCCACGCGTCCATCCATCATGTCCGAAGGCGCGATGATGTCGGCGCCCGCTTCGGCATTGACCAATGATTGCTGACAAAGCACCTCTATGGTCTCGTCGTTGAGCAATTGTCCCTCGGCATCTACCAACCCGTCCTGTCCATGTGTGGTGTAGGGGTCGAGAGCGGCATCGGTGATGATGCCAAGACTTGGCAGTGCGCTCTTGAGTGCCCGCACAGTTCGTGGGATCAAGCCGTCCGGATTCAACGCTTCTTTGCCGTCGGCGGTTTTGAGCGACGAATCGACATGTGGAAATAGCGCGAGGCAGGAAGTTCCCAGATTGAGCCACTCCTCGGCGTCCTTTACCAATAGATCGATGGAACGCCGGTCAATGCCCGGCATGCTGGCGACGGGGACACGCGAATCAGAGCCTTCCACCACGAACACCGGATAGATAAGGTCGCTTGCTTTAAGTTCGGTTTCGCGAACGAGACCGCGAAGCCACTCGCTTTGCCGATTTCGACGCATGCGCCGCTGAGGATAGCTACCGGTCATGATCGAACTGCCCTCGCACAGAGGATCGAAATGACAAGAAACGCAAGGAAGGCGATGAGTGCCCAGCCAGCCATGGAGAGGCCAAGAAACGTCCAATCCACCTCCGCGCATTCGCCGGTTCCGGACAGCATGGCGGCGACGAGTTCGCTTAAAGGCAGTACATCCACCAAGTACTCGAAGCTCGCGCCACAGGCGGGAACCTCTCCCTCGGGCAGGCCTTGCAACCAAAGTTGACGAATGGCAAGTGCTCCACCTCCGACCGATAGGATTGCCGTGATGACGGGGGGCGCGATTGTTCCCGGCTTGATCACAAGGGCGATCGCGGCGACAAGTCCGATGGAGAAAAAGGCCAACTGCTGGGACACGCACAATAGACAGGGTTCCATGAATTGCACGTGCATGAAGACTTCCGCCATGGTCAGCAAGAAGGCTGAGCCCAGCAATAGAGCGAGCATGTGCTCCCGAGGTGAGAATCGGTCAAGCAATTTGCAGCAGTACCTTGCCAGTGGCGCGACGACCAGAGAGGCAGCGAAGTGCTGGCCTATGCCCCTAGCGGAGCAATGCGTGAACTGGTGGCCGCGCCGACGGCGAGGGCCTATCCGAAACCAGCGGGGCTGAGCTTTGAACAGGCCGCCGGCATTCTCACCACCTACGGCACCTCCTATCACGC
>CAZNYE010000292.1:0-2885 GCA_964577185.1 uncultured Pseudomonadales bacterium
GCTCTCGATTGATCACTTCAACCGGCCCTGGGATCGCGGCCGAACAGAAGCTGTGCTCATTATGCTCGACCATGCGTTCGAGATGCTTCTCAAGGCAGCAATTCGACATAGACAGGGCAAGATACGAAAAGCACGAGAAAAGCAGACCATAGGATTTGACACGTGCGTCCGAAAGGGCCTCACTGATGCAAATGTAAAATTCTTGACCAATGAACAGGCGCTCACCCTACAAACAATTAATGGGCAGCGTGATGCAGCTCAGCACTACCTGGTCGATATGTCAGAACATCAGTTGTACTTCTATGCGCAGACGGGATTGACTCTCTTCCGTGATATTCACGATGATGTTTTTGATAATAGCCTCGTACTTGAACTACCTGAGAGAGTCCTTCCGGTTTCAACGACCGCGCCCAGGGATTTATCTACTCTGTTCGACAAAGAGGTTGATGAAATAAAGGGGCTTTTAACACCTGGAACGAGAAAGAAGATAGATGCCATCGCTAAGGCGCGTAGCTTAGCAGTGCTGGAAGGCGCGGTGAAGGGAGATTACGAGCAGCCGAGTGACTACGAGTTGGTAAAAGTCTGCAAGCGTCTCTCTGATGGTGAGGATTGGTCATCTGTTTTCCCGGGTGTGGCTTCCATCAACATCGCTGCTGACCCCAATGGCCCGACCATCAACCTTCGTCTTACCAAGAAGGAAGGGACGCCTGTCCAGCTCCTGAAGGAGGGCGTAGGAACCGGAGCAGTCGTCGCAGTACGCAGAGTGAACGAGTTGGATTTCTACAGTCTCGGAGCAGCGCAATTGGCGGAGCAGGTCAATCTAACCCCGCCAAAATCTCGTGCGGTCGTTGACTATTTGGGCCTTCGCGAGGATGCGGACTACTTTAAGGAAATTAGGATCGGCAGCGTGAGGCATCCTCGATATTCGCCCAAAGCAATCGCGAAAATAAGGGGTACCTTGGAGACTGAATCTATTGACGATATCTGGGCTGACTATAGGGCGAAGCAAAAGGCGGCGAGGTGAGTCGATTTTTGGAAAATGATGTCGAAGACGCGGCCCTGGATTGGCTCGAAAGCCCGGGTTGGCTCATCGCTCGCGGTTTCGATATCGCTTGGTATACTCGGGGTCGAACCTCGGGCCGAAGGAATCTTTACATGCCGCTCAGCCAGCAGGAGTTTGAAGCCATCCTTGCCGATGACACCAAGACAATTGCTCAAGACCTAGCTTGGGGTGAAGACGAAGATGACTCTCCAGTCAGAGGGTTTAGAGTCAGCGTCGTATCGGCGACCGGCTATCCGCTGTTCGTGGTTGGCCGCTACAATCCTATGGCAGGGACTTTGTCTTACGCCCTTATCTATCGTGGCACAGGCCGGATTTATGCGCTCGACCTCGGGGCCGATCATCATAATCCCGACTGCAATCGCATAGGCGAAAAGCACAAGCATCGTTGGACGGAGACCTTTCGCGACAAGCACGCGTATGTACCCGAGGATATCACCGAACCTTGGGACCGACCGGTAGAAGTGTGGAAACAGTTCTGCACGGAGGCGAGAATACATCACACGGGAAGGATGGAGCCGCCCGCTGTCTAAGAGGAGCTGCCGCTATGAATGCCGATGAACTGTGTATGTCTCTTGGCAAGTCGCTGCCCGCTCTCTTCGAGTGCACGCCTGCCCCACGTGAGGGCGTACGCGTGCGCACGCCCCTGATGTACCCGGACGGCGGCATAGTAGACGTGTTCGTCGTAGAGCAGAGTGGACACTGCTATGTCACCGACTTCGGAGAGACCCTGGGCTGGCTGCGTCTGCAATCGGCGAGCAGCCGGCGCTCGCCGAAACAGACTCGCATGGTCGAGGACATATGCCAGACTCTGGGCGTGAAACTGCACCGTGGTCAACTCATGCTGCGAGCCAACGTAGCCGATGGACTTGGGGAAGCGGTGCTTCGCCTCGCCCAGGCCGCGGTGCGCGTCTCTGACCTATGGTTTACGTTCCGCGAAGAGGACGACTGAGCGGGGCTTTCCTGGCTGTCCGCAGTGTGTCCCAAGCCTGACAGCTACACAGAAGCGTGAATCGCAGTAGCGTCGTGCTCTATTCTGGTCCATACTGGGCGGCCATATCCTTCCGCCGGAGGCTTTGCCGTGCAGCATTCCAAAAGACAACACGTCTGGACCGTAGCCGAGGCCAAGGCTCGCCTGTCGGAAATTTTGCGGCTGGCCGAGACGGAGGGGCCGCAGACTATCGGAATCCGGCGGCCATGTGTCGTCGTACCCGCCACCACATGGTACGCGAAAACCGCACCTCGCAAACCGCTTGGCCAGTGGTTGGTCGAAAACATGCCACGCGGCATCAATCTTGAGGTGCCGGACCGGAGCTCCAATCGCCCGATTCCCTTCATTGACGAAGGATAGCTCGGGCTCATGCCCTCACCGTCGCCACTCGGAACGTCACCGATTTCCGGCCCTTCAACGTCGCCGTCGTCAATCCCTGGGAAACGTCGTGACCACCTTCACCGAATCCACCGTCGAAAACGCGGCCCTGGCTTGGCTCGAAAGCCTCGGCTGGAGCATCGCCCACGGGCCCGACATCGCGCCCGATACGCCGGGCGCGGAGCGTAGCGATTACGGAGCGATGGTGCTGGAACGGCGGCTGCGCGATGCCCTCGCCCGGCTCAACCCCACCCTGCCGACCGAAGCCCTGGACGACGCTTTTCGCAGGCTGAGCCAGCCGGACGGGCCAACGCTCGAAGCCCGCAACCGCGCCTTTCACCGTATGCTCGTAGACGGCGTGACGGTGGAGCATCGCACAAACGACGGAGCAGTACGCGGCGCGCAGGCGCAGGTGATCGACTTTGATACGCCTGTCAATAACGACTGGCTGGCGGT
>CAZNYE010000293.1:0-1832 GCA_964577185.1 uncultured Pseudomonadales bacterium
GTGTTCCTCGCGATCATGCGTTTCGCGTATCAATGGCCGACTTTGTTTCGCTATTCGCGCCTCATTGGCCACGTTCGTTGATAAAAGCGGCAATTTGCGCCACGACGCAGGATGAGGCGGATGCGCATGCGGAGTCGGTGAGATTGCCGGTCTTGGATCTATTGGAATCGTCCGATCGGACGCTCGATGGTGTCAGTCCTACCGAGCCGCCCTAGCAGCAGGGTTGCAGCAGCAGCTTCCTACCGCATCAGAAAACTGCTACACTGGCAGAGGTAAAGGCTCTCGACCGTGGGCTAGGGAGGAAATCACAATGAGGGGATTGATTGGAGCGTCCAGCGTATTGCTCGGCTTAACTTTGGTGGTGTTTTGTGCGCCGGCGATCACGATGGCACAGAATGAGTCGGAGGCGGCCATGGAGTTGAAAACTCTGTGGGGAACTCTGAATGATTCGGGCGGATTGGCAGATCACCCGACGAGCGCAGGTGTCGCCGCCATCTACAGTTGTGACACCCCGACGATGCAGGTCGGCCTCGGGTACTTGCAGGAGCGGCCATCCGAGGAGGGGGTGAAGACCGTGGATGTGTTTCTCCGCCTCAGCGCCGTACTCGCCGACTGGGACATTGGCAATGGGATCAGCGAAGGCAAACATGCGGTGCATATTCACGAGACCGGATCCTGCACTCCTTGTGGCTCTGCCGGCGGGCATTTTGATCCGGGGCCGAACAGTAATACGAGTCCAGACGGCAATCACCCGTTTCATGCGGGAGACCTGACCAACATTTCCGTGGACAGCCTTGGGCGTGGCACTTACTTGACGAGCACAACCCGTATCACCTTGTCACCTGGACCCCTGTCCATTTTCGATGAGGATGGTAGTGCGTTCATCGTCCACACCAACCCGGATAGTTACTGTGCGGAAGGTGAGGCCGCAGGCTGCGCAGGCGGCTCGCGCGCCGCCTGCGGGATCATTAGGCCGGTTCCCTAGGAACCCCCGCGATCACGTCCAAGGGCAGATTACTCTCCTCGTTCTTGGTATAAATCACCAAGCAAGGGGAGAGCCAGCTTTCTTCGCTTCTTTCGTTGCTTGTTGCAGGAGAGGTTGGATCTCGTCAGTCGGCTGCGAAATCGAATTCGTGCAGTCCGCATTCCCGCTTGAGACCGAAGAATCGCGTCTGCTCTGGGCTATCCACTTCGAACAGTGAACGGGTGGTGTGGTGATCGCCTATGCTCGCAAATCCCTCGTGCCAGAGCGGGTGATAGGGCAGGTCATGTTCACGCAGATATCCGTGCACTTGACGATCCGTCCAATCGGCGATTGGGTGAACCTTAAATCGATCACCCGAGCGCCGCACGATGGGCGCTTGGCTGCGGGACTGAGATTGATTCCTACGCAGGCCAACAAACCAAGTACCAACCTTAAGCGTGTTGAGCGCGCGCTTCATTGGCTCCACTTTGACTTCTTGGTTGTATTCGGTGAGTGCTTCAGGTCCAAGTTCCCAGCGCTTGCCATGGCGGGCTTCCTGCCAGGCAGGCGAGTGCCGCGCGCGAAACACACTGAGGTTCAGTTTGAGCTTGTCGGAAAGTTCGTCGATGAATCCATAGGTTTCAGCAAACAAATACCCTGTGTCGATCAGAATTACCGGAATGTCAGGTGCCTGTCGCGTCAATAAGTGGATCCCCACCGCGGCTTGGGCACCAAAGCTCGAACTCAGCACATGGGCACCGGGCAGCTTATCGAGCGCCCAGCGAACACGCTCGTCAGCGCTCATTTCTTCGAGCCTGCGATTCGCAAGCAGAAGTTCCCGCTGGTGCGCCTCTTGACAGTTCTGACT